>JAKUPZ010000002.1 GCA_022449765.1 Dehalococcoidia bacterium
TGTTTTTCAGCGGGATAGGTCAATTCTGCCTGCTCTGCAAGCTCCACCAAAGCATTCCCTGCCTTTCGCATGTAAGCCGGATCAAGTAAGTCACCTTCCTCAAATAATCGAATCAGCTTGGGCTCAAGTCTGATGGTTCCTGAAATATTTTTTAAATTTGCGGTATTAAAATGCTTCATAGAATCGCTGATCCCTTCAAATGTGTGACCATTTGAAGGGAGAAATTTGCCCTTGCTGAATTCGAGTTGCTGCGAGATATTTGCTTCGTGCTCTACTTCGATAAGGGTGAAAGGGATATCTCTAATGATCCCCTCGTCCCACCCTAAAGACCAGCGAGGTAGTTTAACTATACGAGCGCTAACTTTCCGCTGGGCTTCTTTAGTAAAAGTACCAAATGATTCAATCCCAAAGCCGGAATTTCGCATCCTAGCCCTGTTAAAGAATGACCAGAATAGCAGGAAAGCAGTAATTGCTACGAATAAGAATATAGGGATCATATTGTATGAGCTCATTTTTTAACTCCAAAAAAAACCCCCTTGTTTTCAAGGGGGTAAGCATTTTTCCTAGGTTTTTTAAAACTTTCTCAGCGCACACCGTAATGCATGCAGCTAGAGGAAAAAGGGTTTGCTCCCCCCTCTTCGCTACAACAACAACAACAATTGAACATCATCATGTGCATATATTAATGGTACATCATTTGAACTTTGGGCACCAGAAGAACTTCCTTAGTTGGAAGTTTCTCCGCTGACGATCACTCCGTTTTGAGCCTCGATCATCTTTATGGACTCTAGAGGATCGCTTGCGCTGAACCCTGCTTCAATCGCTTGTTCCCAATATACCTCAGCTAATTCACGTAGCGGCAATTGCAAGCCGACTTGTTCACTAAGCCAGCGAGTGCGTAGCTGGTTTACATGGTGACCGTAGAGATGAGACGTCTGATTACCAAAATCACGTGCTAGTAATTTTGGACCAATGCGTTCAAGCTGGCGACTATTAGCAGATGCAGAGCGTAATACTTCTAATAGCAGGTTCATATCAAGGTTTAATGATGCGGCGAGAGCAAATGTTTCCATAATTATGATTTGGTTAACATCACCAATGAGATTATTGAGTAATTTGGTTATATTTCCACTGCCAACGGGGCCCATTAAGTGCGCAGCGATGCTTACATGAGCAAGAATGGGTTTTATTTTTTCAAAAGCAACAGGATCCCCTCCCGCCATGATTGTTAATTTCCCGTCCCATGCGACCTTCCCTGTACCGGAAACAGGAGCATCAATGTAGGTGGCTTGATGGGTTTCACATAATGCTGCAAATCGCTTGGCTGATTCTGGGTGAATAGTGCTGTGGTCAACAATTATGACACCAGGTTTAATGCTTGAGAGCACTCCATTGTCACCGTTAAGAACAAGCTCAACGATATCTTCGCCCTGAAGGCAAAGTATCACTACGTCAGCAGTAGCAGATCCTTCAGACGGGGTTCCTCCGTTTCGCGCACCTAAGGCAACGAGTTCTTGAATTTTTCCTTGACTACGGTTAACAACCGTGACATCGACTCCAGCTTTAATAAGGTTGATAGCTATTGGCTTACCCATTAGCCCAATTCCAATGAATGTTACTTTCATCGTTCTCCTCAAAATCAAAGATTTGCTCTAATAAAACAGGCCTTCAGTACGTACCGAAGGCCTGTTTTATGAAAGTAGCTACTTACTAAGCTTCGTCTTTGGATCTAAGGGTTAGAACTCCCATAATTACCACTGTAAGGGTAAAGAGCATGAATGCCACGTCATTAAGGTAAAAGTCATCGGCAAGCTCAGGGTAAGATATTACTGCGCTTCCTACTAGGACCACTCCAAGAATAATGCTGATTATTCCAATAATGATATTTAGACTCTTGGATAAATAAATAGCTAGCCCTGTGAAGATTCCCGTTGCTCCTAGAAGTACAGGAAATGCATAAGAACCAGCATCATTTACAGCAGCTATAAGTTCTTGTGAACCACGGAAATCTGTGTCCGTTGAGACAATTCCGACTCCTAGATTTGCCGCGCTAGCTGCAGCTGCAAGAAGCGCTACTATAGCTCCAAGACCTGCTATATCTGATGCTACGCTGCCTCCAGTGTTCATTGATCGATTCAGGAATACCAGTGCAATTAGCATTGTGATCCATGACGTCATGCCGAGAAGCATGACGTAAGGAGCAAGGTCATCTGCTTGGATGGCCGCTATTTCCTCAACATAAGTCGGATTTGCTCCATCTGGACTAGGCCACAGTCCCATCCATACTGCCATCATAAGTATTGGAGCTATTGTCAATAAGTATCCAGTAAGTTTCTTTGAAATCATTACTATACTCCCTTATAAATTGACTCTATTAATTAGAGTCATCTACATATCCCATATGGATTTCGGTTTGTAAACTGATTTCGTATTAATAATTCGATGGGTTAGGCCAATAGAGTGCTATTTAATTGCGGTTTCTTCCCTCCTTGGCCACCAACTCCATTTCCCAAGTATGGCTGTCATGCTGGGGACTAGAAATGCTCTGACGATAAAAGTATCTATTAAGACCCCAAGCATTACTGCGAAGCCGAGCTGAAACAGATCCCTAAGAGGCAGCGTAGTCAGAACGGCAAAAGTACCAGCAAGAATTATCCCAGCAGAGGTAATAACACCTCCAGTTCTTCCAACTGCAGTGGCTATACCCGCCTGCATGCCTTCCGCTTTGACAGCTTCACGAATCCTGGACATTACGAAAATATTGTAGTCAGCACCTAATGCGACTAAGAAAATAAACATCCAGACACCATTGGAGTAAGCAACCCCTGTATGGGAGAACACATTTTGGAAAATAAAGATTGCAATTCCAAAAGTTGCCCCGAAGCTTACTATCACGCTAAATACCAGATATAGGGGGGCAACAAGGGATTTTAATAGAAGTACAAGTACTAAGAAGATTGCTAATAGAGAAACTGGCGCTAGCCAGCTTATGTCACTGTCAATTGATGCTTTGGTATCAGTTTGTAATGCTGTGGCTCCACCTACAAGCACTTGATAATTGTTGTCCATCCCTATTGATGAAGCAGCGGCAGCAGTACGTACGGTGTTGATAAGCTCAAGTGCTCTTGAAGAGTAGGGGTCATCAGCTAGAGATATTTCTAGACGGGCTGTTGAACCATCAGGCGAAATAAACCTTCCAGCACCTTGTGCTAAAGCCTCAGGCATGGTCACAGGGATACCTATTGGCCGCGTAGGACCAGTGACGGTGGAGACCCCGTCAATGAGCGCAACTTGATTGGCCAAATTTTCTAAGTTTTGGTAGGACTCCATTATGTTGCCCTTTTTGCTCTCTACAAGCATTTCACTTGGGGCTAACTGCCCTGGCGGGAATGCGCTTGATAGAAGAGCGTAGCCTACCTTGGATTCAGTATCGTCAGGAAACCCATCAAGAAAATTGTAGCTAGGTTTCATTGACCATGCTGGGAGAGTGGCAAGAACAATTCCAACCATAGTAATAGTAAAAATCACACGTGGCTTCGAGCTAACTAACCTACCCGCCTTATCCCATACACCGTTGTTTGTATTTTGGGAGCCATCATTTTTACGAAATACTTTCCCTACGGTCCTTAAAACTAGCGAAATAATTATGGACGCTACCAGAAGAGGTAAAAATATGATGCTTAGTATTAAAGCAATTACTTTTCCAGCGCCGTCTTCTGGGATCAGGTTGTTGTTTGGCCAAAATGCCCATCTTCCTATGAGGGCGATTACAGCTGGAATAACAAATAACCCTGAAATTAGCACGACGACAATTGCCATAGCGAGCATAGGGCCAAGCGATTTAAAGGATCCAAAAGATGCAAAGCTGAGTGCGGACATAGCAACTACTGTTGTACCTGCTGACCCTGCGATTGAAGGCCCGACACTGGACATGGCTGCATGCATTGCAGACCATCTGTTTGGTTCTCGGGTGAGCTCTTCTTTATAACGAGAAACAATAAACATTGCGTAGTTAGTGCCCGCACCAAAAACCAGAATAGACATTATGGAGGTTACTTGCTGGTTTAAGGCTAATCCAAATTCTTTAGCAAGGATGGCAGATATGCTTTGCGCCAGCATTAGAGATGTTCCCGTGACAATTAATGGCACAATTGCCAAGAGAGGCGAGCGGTAGATTAGTAGGAGAAGTACAAGAACTAGAACTACAGTAAACAAAGTTACTTTTATATCAATTGACCTAAAGACTTTTACTGCGTCATTAGTGATACCCGCAGGTCCTGTAACCGCAGATTGAATATTGAACATATCGCTTGCTTTTCGAGATTCAGTGACTAGCCAATCAACGGCTTCTTGGAAATCATCATTTGAAGGAGCACCACCGATCCCAACCACTACCATGCCCGTAGTACCAGAGGGTGAAATTAGCGTTGCTGCTGCTGCTGGAGAGTCAGTAGGAGAGAATACTGATGCAATTCTTTCAGGCGCAGCAGTAGTTTTAATTGCGTTAGTGAACGTCGAGATAGCTTCCTGCAGTCCTGCAGTTTCCTGGCCAGAGCTAAATACCACCAGGGCTGGCACTCCATCATCTGATGGGAATTTCGTAGATTTTAGAGCTAAGGCAGTGACTGATTCAGCTTTTGGAGGCAGGAATTCGCTTTGCTCACCACTTGTTACTTCTGATAGAGCAGGAGCAATTGAGAAACCTCCTCCAATAATTAGAAGCCATAGTAATATAGCTACACCAGCGCCTCTGATACTGGACGAGCTGAATAATAGAGATTGCATTATGTAAACCTAAATTTCCCTGGATATTTGTTGCGATTGTGTCGCTGTGTTAATTATATGGATATAGATTAATTTTCGGAATTATTTTCAAGGAAATTAAGAGTAAAAGAACAGGTTAAATTAAAAGAGGACTATATGCGTAATGGGTTTCAAGTTTTTGATGCAGATACTCATCTTCAGCCGTCGGTTGAAACTCTGACTCAGTATATGGGTAAAGCATTACTTAATAGAAAATCAGAGCTTGAGCCATTTTTAAGAGAAGTTAAAACGGGTCGTGCAGGTCAAGTTCTTGACCCTCCTTTTAATCATTGGTACCGATTTGAGAACGTAGGGGGATGGGGCGCAGGCAAACCTCGCCATCTTGGGGAGTCTGGTCCTCGTGAGAAAGAGGAACGGCATTTTCAGAATTTCATGGGATCAAAGTACCCTTCTAGGTATTCTGAAGATTGGAATATCGAGCAGCGGATAGCAGAAATGGACGAAGAAGGAGTGGATGTAGAGCTTCTTGTCCCTGGCTCGTTCACGGGCTCCAAAGATGTGTCGGTAGACATAGCCATGATCGAGACGCTCCATCGATTTTTAGACGACGTTTGTTCTCGTTATCCCGATAGGCTTACATCAATGATCACTGCGAGCGCTCGTGACGTGGATGCGGCTGTAAATGAAATTAAGAGATGGGGAAAGGCACGCTGGGCGCGCGGGGTAATAATGGATTTGCCCGTGGACTACCCAATTGATCATCCAGATTTACATCCAATTTGGAAGCTAGCCGATGAATTGGGCCTTGTCGTAGTACACCATAGTTTTGCTTCAGGTTACCCAGGGTACAGGGATTTATGGGAAAGCCCTTTTATTGGACGCACTGCCTCGCACCCCTGGGGTGCAATGAGAATGGTTGCAGCGTTCATGGGATCTGGGTTAATGGATTTGTATCCCAATATCAATTTGGCTATTTTGGAATCTGGGTTTGGATGGTTACCATTTTGGATGAAGCGAATGGAAGATCAAGTTCATTACATGGGTTACGTTTCGGAGCATCTGAAGAGCACTATGGAAGAATACATGACGGGAGGCCGTTTTTTTGCCGCAGTTGTCCTGCATGAAGGCCAAGAGATGGTCAAAATGGTGAGCGATTTCATGGGGGATCATGTACTCATGTTTGGCTCTGACTTTCCTCATGCAGAATCACGCTTCCCAGACTCGGTCGACGAATTCCTTGGCTGGAACAAGCTTCCTGATGATTTGAAAAGGAAATTGCTTTGGGACAATCCGGCGAAATGCTTTAGGTGGGAATAAGATTACCAATGCCTTTCATTAATCCTCGAGGAATAACATTTGGGCACTATGAATGTCGTAACTTGGATGAAAGCCTCGCTGTGCTTTCAGATCTTTTTGCATGCGAGATAATTGATCGGCAGGAAAAGAATGCGCAGGTAAAACACCCTAATACATCTACTTCTTTGATAGTTCATGAGCTAAATGAGTCAATACCAGATAAGCCACATGCCAATCACTATGGATTTCGGGTCGCCCATCACAAGGAGATTGAGGCAGCTGCAAAATACTTATCCGAAAACAAGGGAAAATATCGCCTAAAGAGCATAGTTGGGCCTCAGGCTAGCCACTTTGCATACTCAGTGTATTTAGAGGAACCAGGGGGAAATACCCTTGAACTTGAGTACTATAATCCCAATGCTGCAACACACGGCAGAAGGATTGCTTCCGGGCATTGGAACAATCTTTTATCGGACCCTGATTTTTCGTCTAAGGGATTCATGCCACAAGCAATGTCACACGGAACACTTGAGTGCGATAACCCTGAAATCAGTAATAAATTCTATACAGAAGTTTTAGGGCTTGAAGTGGTTGGAGGGGGCAATATTTCGACCTATATAGGATTGTCGTCCCAGCCTTGGTACATAGTGGTTTTACCAGCTACTTTGAGAGTGCATTTACGACCAACAAATAGATACGTAATTAAATTAGGGAGCCGGGTAGAAGTAATTGAGGCATATAATCAACTATCGGCTGACCCAAAAGGTATTTCACAATTAAGTGAATTATCTGATGACGATAAAGAGCCTTGGTTTTTATTGTCTGACCCCGATAAAAACTGGTGGGAGATAACTTCTTCCTCTCTACCTAATTTCAGCTAAATTTTATGGAGATGCTATGACCTCACATTATGCGCTTGGACACGCTTCTCCTAGGGTAGACGGTTTCACTAAAGTAACGGGCCGGGCAGATTACACATCTGATAAATCGCTCCCAGGAATTCTTTGGGCAAAATGTTTGAGGAGTCCCTATCCGCATGCACGTATTGTTCGGATTGACGTAACAAAGGCCATGGCCCTTCCAGGGGTTCATGCAGTGCTGACGGGAAAAGATGTACAAGGCATTTTGTATGGTCGCCGTATGCGTGATGTTCCAGTTTTAGCGGATGAGGTAGTGCGTTTTGTAGGTGAACGAGTCGCTGCTGTTGCTGCAGATGACACTGAGATAGCACAGCGTGCTGTAGAGCTTATAGAAATTGACTATGAAGAATTACCTGCTGTTTTTGAACCAGAAGAGGCACTGAAACCGGATGCTCCACTTATACACCCGGATATACAAAACTATGTTGGTCTTCCCAAAGTTTTAGAAAATCCTACTAACGGATTCGTGAAAGACGTATGGGGCAGAGGGTCAGTTGAGCAAGGTTTCAGTGAAGCAGAAATCATCGTAGAAGGCGTGTATTCGACGCAACGTACCCATCAAGCATATCTTGAGCCACATGCAGGAATTGTTTGGATCGACAATGATGGCAGAGTCCAAGTTTGGGCTCCTAATAAAGCTCCTCATCGACTCAAACTTAATCTGTCAGATGCAATTGGCCTGGAACTAGATCAAATCGTGGTTCATCACTCAACAATAGGCGCTGATTTTGGTGGAAAAGGTTCCCCGATGGACATACCGGTTGCCTATTTCCTTGCAGTTAAAACTGGAAGACCTGTTAAAACAGTACTCACTTATGCAGAGGAATTATCCGCAGCGAACCCTCGTCATCCAAGCTCCATACGGATGAGGACGGGTCTCAAAAAAGATGGAACCTTTACAGCGCATGAGGCAAAAATCCTGTTTAACAGTGGTGCGTACGGAGGATTTAAGCCTGTGCCAGGAGTTAACTTACCCGGCGCAGCCCATGCTGCAGGTATGTACAGATTCCCTCACGCCAGAATTGAAGCAACGATTGTTTATACCAACACCATACCTGGCGGATTTTTTCGAGGCCCCGGTGCTGTGCAAGCAACATTTGGGATCGAATCGCACATGGATGTCATTGCTCAAAAGATCGGGATGGATCCTTTAGAGCTGCGACGTAAGAACATGGTCACAAACGGCGAGGGATTACCAAATGGGTACCCCGGTATTTCCATGGAACCCGAACGAACTTTAGATGCAGCTATTGAGGCGTCAGGCTATTTACATCCGAAAGAAGATGGAATTGGAAGAGGGATAGCGGTTTGCTTCAAGGATCAAGGCGAAGGCATATCTTCATCTGCTGTTACTTTTTATGCAGATGGTTCGATTGTTCTGAATACTTCAGTGTTTGAGCAAGGTACCGGTACATACACTGCGTTAAGCCAGATAGTTGCGGAGGCGCTTGGCATTGAATCTCACTCAATTACGGTAATTCCTTGGGATACTGATGATGGACCTTTTGATAGCGGCGTAGGTGCAAGTCGTGTAACAAGAGTTTCTGGTCCCTCAGCGTATGAGGCTGCCAAGCTGGCATTGTCTGAATTACTTGATCGGGCAGCAATAGAGATGGAATGCACCCCTGAAGAACTTCATTTAGAAGGGGAGTTTATTAAGAGGATTGGCCATGATGATCAAATTGAAAGGACGAAATTACTAGGATCATCACCAGTTACGGGTAGATATACCAATGAAGAGCATGAAAGATCCCCGATAGGTTCTGCGATGGTTCAAATAGCTGAGGTTCAGGTCGATAAAGAAACTGGAAAGGCGACTTTATTGAAATTAACTTCTGCGCATGATGTAGGAGTTGTAATCAACCCAACAGGTCACCAAGGTCAGATTAATGGGGGTGTAGCTCAGGGTCTTGGCCAGGCAATGTCGGAGGAACTTATAGTTGATCAGGGATATGTGCAAACATTGAGTTTTGCAGATTACAAATTACCTGCAATTACTGATATGCCTCAACTTATTACAGCGCTTGTTTCTTCAGACGAAGGTAGTGGCCCCTACAAGACAAAGGGTATCGGTGAGTATGCAATTGAGGGGATTGCTGCTGCGGTAGCTAATGCAGTGCATGATGCGTGTGGCGTACGAATTTCAGATGCGCCCGTTACTGCCGAGAAGATTTACAAGGAATTGGCGAATCATAGATAACAGCTCAAGTTGCCTGTTGAATTTTCGTGAGTAACGGCCTTCCCCTCCATCCGCCTTTTATTTCAAGAACACCTGGGAAATTGCTTATAAGGAGATTCCTGGTTTCGACACGTCCATCTATGTAGATAGAGCACCCGGTTTTTAGATTAGGTAGGAGCTTGATTAAATCCCCGTTGGGATAAATTATTTTTTCCTTATTACTAAACATCGGCCCGTCTACTATGACAAAATCAAATCCTTCGCCAACGTCATTTTGGAGATAATTGGAGATAACAGGACCACTGTCGCTCAAAGTAAGTTTCCAGTTGAACGTCGCTATGGATGATCTGAATTCTTGATTTGTAAGGCTCTGGGATAAGTGTCTCTGCAGTTTTTACCATTTCAGGTAATTGCTCCAACGAGACTATTGAACCTTTTGCATTATGCTGCATAGCAGCCGCGATAAACGCTGATGAAGTCCCAATTCCCGTCCCAAACTCTAGGCATTTAGAGAAGCGATTCACTCGAACATGTCGATAGAGACGGTATGCGTCTAATTCACTTATGATCATTGCCCCTTGGGGGTGATTAGAAAAAATGTTGTATAACTGCCGTACCGACTTTGGAGTAAGTAACCTATAGTAACTAAGTATGATCCAATCACGTGTTTTTCTCGCGAAATTAAGTACCAATTTTATTTCCAGAGTGCGTTTGGGTAATATTGCGGCATAAGGACAGAAATAGATATTATTTTTAATTATAGTAATTAATGGATTGAGATGAACCAGCAACGACTCTATTACCTAGATGCATTGAGAGCATTCGCTATGTTGCTGGGAATCGTTCTCCACGCTGGCATGCCTTTGTACCCTTGGCGGTCTTGGTCTGGAGATGAGTCGGCTCAGGCATTGTCCATAGATATCCTTATGGGTTCGATTCATTCATTCCGGATGCCACTGTTTTTTTTACTTAGCGGATTCTTTGCGCTGATGCTCCTTAATCGCAGAGGAATTACAGGATTTGTTCGGCATCGATTGCGCCGTGTTGCTTTACCTTTCGCTGTAGGCTATCCAGTTATTTTGATATCAATGATTGGAGCTTATATTGCCGGCTTTATAGCGATTGTAATTGGAGATCCTGATCTGGGGAAAGAACTTGAGGCAAAAATGGAAGACGGTGAGGAATCCGGAGGATTTGACCTTATGCACCTTTGGTTCCTCTGGTATCTCTCTCTGTTTGTCGGGACATTTGCATTGATGATGAAATTTCTGCAATCGATAAGAATACCTGAAGCACTGCAGTTCACCTTACGCAAAGTGTTGATGCTTACCATACCTTTACTGCTGCTTATCCCTTATCTTTTTATGCCCCGAGACGGCACTCCTGAGGTGGATACGTATAGTCTCCTGAACTGGAGAATGTTTACCTACTATTTCGGGTATTTCCTTTTCGGGGCATTGCTGTTTGGGCAAAATACCAAATCAGGGCAGCCTCTTATTGAGTGGATAGGCAATAAATGGAAATTCCTCTTATCTGTTGCATTAACCTTGCTGATGTTTAGCTTCGCGCTAACAGATTTCACAAAGTCTTCAGTGTGGTGGTTTGTTTATTGCGTGGTACATATATCTGCTTGCTGGTGCTTTTGCTTTGGGTTTATTGGCTTGTTTAACAGGTACTTTTCTGAAGGGAAGTATTGGATTCGCTACTGGTCAGATGCTTCGTTTTTTATGTACCTCATGCACCTCCCAGTACTTGTTTTCATGCAGGCGATCGTTATTCCTATCCCCGTACCATTAATTGCAAAATTTCTATTACAGTGCCTGCTTGCGGTGGGGATGTTGTATGTGATGTACCGATTTGCCGTGCGTTATACATGGATAGGGAGATTGCTCAATGGGAAGCGCACTAGAGATGGGGACCGTGAGCTGAAAGATACATTGGTTGCTTAGCATGCTCTTACTTTAATATTGCTGTTTTAAGGGGAGGACGCCACGAACTCCACCTCTGGGGTTATTTACATCACCTGGGCGCCGTGGGATTAAATGGACATGGCAATGAAAAATGGTCTGGCCGGCATCATGGCCGGCATTAATGCCTATGTTGAAACCTGTTACGGTGGGGTCATTTTTTTTAATTCTAGATTTGGCACTGAATAAAAGAGCGTTAATAGCGTTTAACTCAGGTTGAAACAGATCAAAAAAGTCACTTACGTGTCGGTTAGGTATTACAAGTGTGTGTAGAGGAGTTACTGGGAAAGCGTCATTTAGCGCATAGCATAATTCGTTTTGCTCTTGTTCAATGGTATTGGTATGGGAAGGTTGGCAAAAAACGCATTCGCTGTCTCTAATTTCATAAACTTCATTGATACTTCGAAAATCAGTATCGTCTCTGTTTTGCTTCATTGCGTTGCATGAATAGCAAAGTGCTTGAAGGTTACTTAAATCATCAGTTCCCTGCAGGCTTCGAGGCACTATGTGATCTACTTCTAATGCCTTTTTGTCTTTAGATACGCCACAAAGCTCACATCGCCCATGAGCTCGTTTAAGGACCTCGTACTTCAATGAGCCTGATACATATCCTGTCGATTTACGCCTGTGTGACCATGGATCAGACCGCGCCGCCTGGTATGTGTTTATTCGGTCATTGCAAAGCTTTATCAATTCAGTAACTTCTCCTGATGTGAGCTGATTAAAACCCGGTAGAGTGTACGTATTCTTAGTTTTGCTTGTAATTTTGTGATTAGTAGTGAGTACCTTCCCCGGCATTTTCAGTGTGATTTGCTCGTAATAATCAGCTTGAGAAGGGTCCATCAATAGAATCGCCTGTGCGATTTCTGAAACGGTTGCTTCTCCATTTTTGCGAAGTAATTCAATAAGCATCACGGGTTGATATATATGCGACATTCGCATCGTTGTAGAAATAAAATGTGATAATTGTTCAAATGTTTTCGACATATATTCCTCGCAAAACACATGTAATAATTCTTACTATAAGTATCTATTTTCTTCAGGTGGTACGATACGCTTGTATCGGTACAAAATGTCTATAAATATTGATGAGATTTTAGATGAGGGACTTCAATACCATGGAGTTCATTTTGCTTCAAAGCCAGCAGCTCTCAGGCAGCTGGTTTTAGTTCGGGATATCTTGGATGCATTGCCTGAAGGTGACTGGGTCACTGGAGTAGATATTGGGTCGAAATATGATGACCTTGGGCAAATGCTGAAGGCTCATAACGTTCGATGCACACGGGTAGATATAGAAAACAGACCAGGTGATGGTGAATTTGTACTAGGGGACGGGGAATCATTACCTTTTGCGGACAATTCGGTGGGCTTTGCAGTGCTTTCGCACGTTATGGCTCATGTTGAGCACTTGGATAGGATGATGAGCGAAGTTGCCAGAATTTTGATACCTGGGGGGCGTGTATTTATTTTACAGTCCAATCGATACGGCTGGTGGAAATTTTGGGGGTATTACCTGCGTAGGAACGATCGCGTTGTTCACTGGCGCACTATAGATGCCTGGGGCATGCAACACTGGTTAGCAGATGCGGGACTGGGTATAGAAAAAATGTATGCCCCGTACCATTTCTATCTCCATAGCAAACTAAGTGGATTTTTCTATAAATTGGACCGCGTACTGGAAAGGCGGGTCCCGAAAGCTATCGCAACGCAGTGGCTAGTTCGAGCAAAAAAGCCAGATAAAGACCTCCCTTTCCCCTCTAGGAAACGTTCTCTAACATTGCCAGAAAAAGCTACTTTGATTGTAATTGCAACATTGCAAGCAGTTGGTATAAAAGCCCTGGAACTGGCGTTACGATTACTAAAAGGTGGAAAGTCAGTCGCTGAGCAGACATAAAAATGTTGAAGTTATTCAGAATACTGGAAAAGCGTGAACGTAGGATTTTTGCGTTTGTAGTAGCAGTTATGCTGCTTATGGGCGTTACTCAGCTTGTCGGGATTGGTGCATTATTTCCTTTCATAACTCTTTTGGCAGATCCTGATCAGCTGCAGCAGAATGGTTTACTTTCCCGAGCATATGACGCTTTTGGGTTTGAGAGTTCACGTTCTTTTTTGGTTTTTGTAGGAGGAGTTGCACTTCTTGCCCTAGTAATTACCAATGTGGTCACTGCATTCGGGTTGTATGTAACAGAAAAATACGCTCGCTCGATGCAGCATAAATTGTCTGCAAGGTTGTTCGAAGGCTATCTTTCAAGGCCCTACTCTTTTTTCCTGTCGGGTAACTCTAGTGATCTTTCGCGGAATGTATTGATTGAGACAGGTATTCTTGTTGAAGGTGTGGTCATACCTACTATTCAAGTGATGACCGGAATTATCATTTCATTTTTCATTTTGAGTTTTTTGATATGGCTTAATCCATTGATGACTCTGATAGTGGTAATTGCAATGGGAGCTTCATATTTTATTGTGTACCTAATAGTGAGTCGTTTGATGTCAATTTTTGGAAAGAAGCGCTTCGAGGCGAATGCGGCTAGATTCCGCTCTGCTAATGAGGCGTTTGCGGGGATTAAAGATTTGAAAGTGCTCGGTCGGCAGGATGAGTATGAGCGTAGGTTTAGGGGCAGCTCGCGTGAATTCACTAACGCACTGGTTGTAGAGTCAGTATCTGCCCAATTACCTCGATTTTTGATTGAAACGATTGCCTTTGGTGGAATATTGGTAATGGTTCTATATCTGCTACTTACTGGAGCAGCGTTTAAAGAAATTGTGATACTGGCAAGTATTTTTGCTTTTGCTGGTTATCGAACATTACCTGCGCTACAGCAAATATATCGTGCTTCCGCAAAGCTAAAATTCACTGAAATAGTTGCAGAGACCTTGATTGGCGATCTTGATAAAGATAAGTCCAGTATTGCTTTCTCTTCGAATAGTAACGTTGAGGTTAAGCTTGATGATGCTATAGCTCTGAAGGGCGTAAGTTTTTCCTATAGCGAGAGAAATTCTGAGGCACTTCAGAATGTCACTTTGGAAATAAAGAAAGGTTCTTTTGTAGCTGTAGTAGGCAGAACAGGTTCAGGCAAAACTACATTGGTTGATTTGATGCTTGGGTTGTTGGAGCCTAGCTCAGGTCAATTTTTAGTGGACGAGGTGAAAATTGATCAGTCCAGCGCACCTTCGTGGAGACGGCAGGTAGGTTATGTGCCTCAACAGATTTTCTTATCAGATGACACATTGGCCTCGAATATTGCTCTCGGTATTTCGCAGAATTTAATAGATTTAGAAAAAGTAAAACGTGCTGCGTCTATTGCCCAGGTTGAGGAATTTCTAGATCAGCTGCCTGATGGATTTAACACATTGATCGGCGAGCGAGGGGTACGTTTAAGTGGCGGGCAGCGCCAGAGGGTTGGCATAGCACGTGCAATTTATTCTTCGCCATCCATCTTAATTTTGGATGAAGCTACGAGCTCGTTAGATTCAATTACCGAGCGTGCAGTTATGGATGCTATAGAGCAGCTTAGAGGAGATATGACAATAATTGTAGTTGCGCATAGATTGTCCACGGTGATGAGCAGTGAGGAAATCTATGTTTTTGACTCCGGCTCACTAGTCGATCATGGTAGCTACAAGGATCTTGTAAAAAATAGCGATTTATTCCAAGAATTAGCGTCTATGTTTGAAGAGGAATCAAGCAAGTAGATTTTCAAAAACCTTCAGGTACTGGCCGGTAATGAAAGTTTCCTCAAACTCTTCTATGGCTATCCGCCTGCTTTCCTGACCCATTTTTTTACGTAATGCCGCGTCGTCAATCAAAGTCTCAATACTTGATGCCAAGAGGTTTATATCTTTGACCGGGACTAGGAATCCATTTATTCCGTCCTTTGTTACGTACTTACACCCGCCGACGTTGGTAGTGACAATGGGTAAGCCGGCGCTTGCACTCTCAAGCAAAAAACGTGGGAGCCCTTCGTGGTAACTCGGTAATACCACGATATCCACTTGACTCAAAATACTGGGCATATCATCGATATGGCCTTTGAAATTTATAGAATGCTCGTAAGTAGATTTTTCTTGTTGCGATATGGGAACGAGGCTTCCTTCATCTTCTCCCCCAATATGCCAGAATTCGGCCTTTTTGCCTTTCGCTTGTAAGATTTTGCCAGCTTCAGCATATTCATAGATTCCCTTCTCTTGTATAAGCCTGGAAGCCATGAGCACAACGAGGTTTTTTGATTCTTTAGCTGGTGGCCCCGGCTGGAATTTTTCAGTGTTGACACCACCGCCGAGGATCACTGAAGAACTCTTTTGGTCAGTAAGGTTTAATTTGATGAGGTGCTCCTGATCATCAGGGTTATGAAAAATTGTGTGAGAGTTTTTATTTTTTAAGAAGCGCCCCAGTACCAGTGAAAGAAATGGTCGAAATTGTTTTGAAAGCCGAGTATCTGTAAACGGAAAGGAAACACCGGTAAAAGTACTTATGTATTTCGGATGATTTGATAAGCGGGCTGCTATGGGCCCATACAGGATTGGTTTTATTGTGAAATGTTGGACTATGTCGGGCTTCTCCCTGCGGTAAATTCCAGCGAGACTCAAAATCGCTTTTAATTCACTGAATGGATTGAGGCTTCTTCTTGATAGATTCCAATTTATGCAGCGAAAGCCTTCGTTTATAAGTTGATCTGCGTATTTAGTAAATGGAGAAACCAACACGACCTCATGGCCGTCTTTTTGCAACGCTCGTGCCAGAGGGAGCCTGTGTAAGTAATGCCCAGTGTCTTCATTAGTTACCAGCATTATTTTAGGCATTAGGCTGAACCTGAGATTCTTGTAGTGGCATTGAAGCGAAAGAGTTTGATTCGATTGCTCGTAACCATAATTCCAGGTTCATCAAAACCCAGAGCTTTCGCCCCATTGGTTTCCCTTTTTGATGATCTCGATAAAGTTGAGTTATTTTTTGGGAGCTCAGAAATTGAGATGCGCGTGAATCTTGAGCTAACAAAGTATCCTGAATGATTGAAGATAGTTCGTTTCGAAACCATTTATCTATGGGTGGGTCAAATCCTTTTTTAGGCATTTGCATCAATTTACTCGGCAACAAATCTTTGAATGTTTCACGCAGCAAAATTTTAGTTTTTCTACCCTTTAGCTTATAGCTCTCAGGTAGAGTGGCGACATATTCAACTAATGCTGTATCTAGGAATGGGGACCTTGCTTCCAAGCCAACTGCCATACTCATGCGATCTGCTTTGACTAGAAGTGCGTCAGGAAGCACTGTTTCATAATGGGCTTGCATAATTTCGTGAAGGGGAGAATTGCGAGCGGCTCGTTTTCTAGCCTCTGTCTCCGATGTGAATAATGATTCTTCGCTAGAGTAGGCACGCAGTTCTTTGGATACCAGTTCTTCAATTTCATGTACTGAGAATATGCTAGAAAAATTAAGATAGCGTTGCCACGCGTCATAGCTTGAATTTTCCATGAATTTTTTCAAATTCTGAAATTTTGTATTCGATGGATATATTTTTGATAAAGCACTTGGTACCCAATTAAGTAATTTGGGTATCGGAAGTTGGTATAACGAACCTGCAAAACGGTTGTAACCTGCGAAGCTTTCATCGCCTCCGTCTCCATTCAATACAACGGTGACATGCTCTTTTGCTGCTTGCGACACAAGATAACTTGGAATTGCAGATTCGTCCCCATACGGCTGATCATGATGCCACAGGATTGTTTCTATGAGTTTTTCTACATTTGAATCAACGGAGATTTCAGTATGTGAAGTTCCGTACATTTCGACGGTCATTTTTGCCGCAGATCGTTCATCAAAATCAGCTTCATTGAATCCGACGGTGAACGTTTTTAAGGGCGTATCCAACGATTGTGAAGCAAGAGCGACTATGATTGCAGAATCTAATCCTCCGCTGAGTAACGCGCCCAATGGTGCATCACTGACTAACCTTTTAGCTACGGCTTTATTTAATAAATGGTAAGTTTTTTCCTGTGCTTGCTTGAATGAATCGACTGCATCTAAAGGTGCTCCGAACGTGGGGGTCCAGTAATTTTCAGGTTCATGGATACCATCCTTGTCAAAGACCATGAAGGATCCTGGAGGGACTTGTAAAATACCCTCATACATAGTCTCCGGCCAAGGGACGAACCCGTGCAGCAATAGGTCAGGTATATTCTGAAAGGCTATTTGCTGAGTAACCCATGGACACGCCAGCAACGTTTTGATTTCGGAACCAAAAGTTAAATATCTGTTGTTGAAATTGTAATAAAGGGGCTTCTTTCCAGAACGGTCCCTTGCGAGAAGAAGCTTTTCTTTATTTTCGTCCCAAATTGAAAAAGCGAACATTCCATCCAAATAATTGACTACCCCATCGCCGAATTGTTCGTAGGCATGTACAAGTACTTCGGTGTCTGACTGAGATCGAAACTTATAGCCTTTGAGTTCAAGATCTAGCCGTAATTCGCGGTAATTGTATATCTCTCCATTTAATGAAACCCAAATGGTGGAATTTTGATTTGGCATGGGTTGGTCACCATTTTCGCTCAGATCTATAACCCTTAGCCGCGTGTGACCTAAGAAAACCGTGGGGCGATTCTCTCCATGTTTGGTGATGCTGCCTGTTCCTTCAGGGCCGCGATGCTTTAGCAGCGTGATCATCTGGCTCGCAACTTCAGGTTGCGAAGGCTCACCATGTAAATCAATAAACCCGCATATACCGCACATTAGCTTGATTATACGTGTCAAAATCAGTATTGAACCCTGTTTTACGTTCACATACCGAATTTGCGTACCGTCATTTCCTGCAATGGTACAATTTGCATCTATGGCAGGCACATTTGTTCTTTCTCTAGATACTGAATTAGGCTGGGGTACTGTTGATAAATACAACCCTTCAAAGTACCTTCGCCATTTAGAAGGTACGCGCGATGCTATAAGTCGCCTTCTAGGATTATTTGCTACCTATGAAATTCCGGTTACATGGGCAATGGTTGGGCATCTTTTTTTAAATGAGTGTGATCATACTGATGGCATGGACTCGCACCCTGATGTCGAAACGGGGCGCAAATTAAGCAATGGCTTACCTTGGCATTCGGCAGATCCTGGAACTAATAGAATTACGGATCCATTCTGGTACGGGGATGACATTCTGAAAATGATCCTAGAAGCGAAACCGAGACATGAAATAGGATGCCATACATTTAGCCATTTGCCGTTTGATCATCCTGATGTTGATGCGACCACGGTCGCATCTCAACTGAGCAAATGCCACCAGGTAGCGTCAGTAGCAAATGTTAAATTACGGTCTTTTGTTTTTCCGAGAAATCGAATTCGGCATGAGGATTTATTGGGAGAAAACGGTTTTATTTCTTACCGGGGGATTCAAGAAAATTGGTACGCCAAATTCCCTCTACATTTGCGTAGAGCCGTATCGCTTGGCGATCGAATTCTTTGCCTGACACCTACGGTATATCCTCGAAATAAATTACATATACGCAATGGTGCGGTGAATATTCCGGCTTCAATGTACCTGATGCCGCCGGACGGTGTCCGCAAATTCTTGCCAGGCTCATTTCGAGTCCGTCAAGCAGAAAAAGGATTAGTAAAAGCCGTCAATAGCGATGCTATTTTTCACCTTTGGTTTCATCCTTGGAATGCTGGAGGAACACCAATTATTGAAGACTGGCTAGAAAGAATATTGGAAAAAGTTTCTAATTTTCGTACAAATAATGCTCTTAGAACGATGACTATGGAGCAAGTGGCAGATGAGCGATTAGAAGGTGCTTTTTGAGCGTCTGCATATTAGCAAACGATGATCCTCAATCTAGAGCAATGATAGCGGGCATCGCTAAGGACCATAGTATTTCTGCGATTATTTTTGAAAAAAAACCCAAGGGTTCTATGTTAAAGACTCTTAAATTTCGAATAAGACGCTTGGGTTACAAAAAAGTAATAGGCCAATTACTGCTTCTTGTTTATGAAAAAATGTTTTTGTCCAAAAGATCGCTAAGCGCAATTCAGGATTCCTTAGGTTCATTTGGGCCGATTCCAACTAGCATCCCGACATATACCGTTAAAAGCGTTAATAGCGATCGAACTTTAGAATTACTTGAACTGCATCAGCCGCAAATTTGCGTTATTACAGGAACTTCTATCATTAAGCCAGTAGTGCTGGATAAATGCTCCTTGTTCCTCAATATTCATTGCGGAATTACTCCTGCATACAGAGGAGTTCATGGAGGGTTCTGGGCGATTAAAGAACAGGATTTCAAAAACGTAGGAGTTACCATCCATAAAGTTGACCAAGGTATAGATACAGGCGATATTGTTTATCAGGAAGAGGTGTCTTTTACTAAGAAGTTTGAGACTCATCGAACACTTGCAGCAAAGCAGTACAAAATCGGCATACCTTTAATGTCAAAAGCTATTGATGATGGATTAAATGGTAGGCTTCCGTCATTTCGTAGAGATGATCTTGAAAGTAGGCAGTGGTTCTCTCCAACCCTTTTGGATTATTTTGGTTTCAGGAAAATTCTTTCTGAAATTGCACTTAACTAAGCCAAATTTTGGTTAATGGTTTCCCTGAAATTTGTGAAGTATTTTCTATGTCTTTTGCAAAATAATCGTTGAGTTTTTTATAAACTTCTGTCGGTATTGATTGGTTATCTGCTTGGGTATTCAAATTTCGTAGCTTTGAGACAATCCCAACTTTTTTTGCCCATCGTAGTAATTTACGCAAGTTAAGTGCTCTGGCTAGGTCACCTGCATTGTTAAATTGTTGATCAACCCAGGTTGACTTAGGTTTCCGACCCACGTTTACTTCGACTCTTGCCATTGTCGGGCTGAAATTTGGATCAACTTCCAAGAATTCATAAATAGCAGAGAACCATTTTTCGGGATTAGCTACTATTTCTTCATATACCAATATAAGCAAATTTTCGTTAAAGATGCCTTTGAATCTCTCAAGCCCCTCAGAGTAAGCGCTTTTTTCTAAAAGATCAGGGAAATCATTTAATGCGTCCTCAAAAGCTTTTGTTCTTGGTATTTCCCCGGACGCTATTCCGTTTAAATATGCTGAGTAAGTGCGATCTGAAGGGTTGCGTATAGAGGCAATTAATTTCAAATTGGGATCGAAGTCATAAATGCGTTGCGGCGCTCTTTTGTCATATAAGTAAAGTGACGACATTTCCCCAGCATAAGTTGCACTACCGCAAGAATTAAAATGATTTTCATACCAAGTAGTACCTTGATCATATTTTTCATCATGAACGAAGAAGTTCAATTCTTTTTGTGGAAGGCATAGGCTCGGATGTTCATCAAGGCAATTGTAAATCCATGCAGTTCCACATCTCTGTCCACCGATCCCAAGAAACTTTGGTTTCATAAATGCATCACCTAGCTTTGCGCAATTGAAAAATTTTTGAAAATTTCGATTACTCGATCCATCAGCCTATTCACGTCATGATCTGCTACCACAACTGATCTAAGATCATTTCCTATTTGGTTTCGCTCTGTAACACTTAATGTGAAAAACTTTTCAATTTTTTCTGCAAGTAAATGGGCTTCATTGGGAGGGCAGTAAAGTAAAGAGTCGTAGTCTTTAAATAATGGGCGGAATTTTGGATTGCACGAAATTACAGGTAATTCGCACGCCATAGCTTCGAGAACTGATTTGTCTAGCGCACTAGGCCCAGTACTAGCGTTGACGTATAAAGCTGCGGAGTTCAGCATTTCTGGCATCCTGTCATTAGCTATTACACCTTCTAAACTGACAGTATGTGCCAAATTTAGGTCAGATATTTTGCGCTTTAGTTTAACGAGCAGAGACAGGTCGTAATTCGAATAGGCTTCCCCGTAAATCTTCAAATAAATTGGATCATTATTTCCCTTATTCAGAATTCCAAGGGCCTCGATAAGAACTTCATAGCCTTTCACTTTGGATATTCGTCCAGCAGAGACTATAAGCCTGGGCTCAGCAGGACTAGAAAGCTTTACAAATTTTCCAGTGTCGATTCCTTGACCCACCGCAATTTTTTTATCTGTGTCGATCGGAAACGTATCATCAGTAGTAGTAGTGATTGCTGTAAAAAAGGGCAAATAATGCTTTACAGTTGGAGGCATTGAGCCATGCGCCTTGAATAGGATGACAGGAATACGGCGTACTTTTGCGTAGAATATAAGTAAGCCCCATATCTGCCCCTGGTGGATAAAAACCCCATCAACTTTCCTAAGTAATAACAATGGAAGCATTACTCGTTGAAGATTGAGAAACCGTATGAGTTTAGAGGCACCTTTTTCTTTGGCCATGGAAAATACGGAGACATTGTTTGGAAGTTGATAATCTCCAACAGACATTCCAATGACTGTGAGGTGCTCAACTCGTTGAGCTAGTGATCGGATCCACGCAATATTTGAGCCATACACTGAATCAGCGGAGTCTACTTTTGTAATTATCATGGCTAGTCGCATTTTTAATCACTATCTAATGGGAGCTTTGCATTATCGTCCCATTTCCCTCGGATTGTTCGATAGACGGAGCGGAGAATGATAGTGATATCAAGCCATATTGATAATTTTTCAACATATTCGATATCGTTGCGAATTTTTGCTTCAATGTCATCTCTTCTTGCATTTATTTGCGCCAATCCTGTTAATCCTGCTGGTACTAAAAACCTCTTAGACAGGTTGTAGGATTTAGGAGCTAATTCGTCCAATTCTTTTTGAGCAAGAGCTCGAGGACCAACGAAACTCATTTCACCCTTGAAGATATTAATTATTTGCGGCAATTCATCTAATGCTGTTGGTCTTAAGATACGACCAATTTTTGTAATTCGTGGGTCACTCGCGGTAGTCCATGCGGGACCTAAATCGTCGGCGTTTTTTACCATAGTGCGAAATTTCAATACAGTGAAAGTTTTTCCATCTTTTCCAGCTCTTTGTTGCCTGTAAAAAATAGGTGATCCTGAGTCAGCATAAATCAATACGGGGATTCCAATCCAAATCAAAACCCAAATGGGTGCAAGTAGCACATGCGCAAAGAGGAGTATAAGGAGATCAAAAATTCGTTTTAAAAGTAACTTCGTGGTCATTGTGCCTCGGGGAAACCGGCACCTCTATGGTTACAGTCTCCAGTAGATAATATCATCGCGCGAATCTGGTTTTAGCACACCTTTTATGTCAAGAATTATCCCAGCAGCATTATGTGTGTTGAGCAAGCTTACGTATTGCTTATAGGTCATTTGCGCTAAATCTTTGTGTGGGACTGCTAAAATTAAACAATCAAAACTATTTTCGTAACCTAGAACATCAGAAGGCGCAGGTTTGAGTCCTAGGTGCTCTAGATCTTCCGAAGACGCAAGGGGATCATAGACCACTACGTTGGCTCCATAGGTGATAAGTTTGTTGTTTAGCTCTACTACGGGGGTATTGCGGAAATCCTTCACGTTTTCTTTGTAGGTTGCACCAAGTATCAGAATGTGAGATCCCTTAACATCCTTTGCCGCATTACTGTAGAGTTTTTTAATTTGTATTGCGAGCTTTTCAGGCATGGTGTTGTTCGTATGGCGACCAGCTAGTATTACTTCTGGATTAAAGCCAATTTGTTTTGCGATATAGGTTAAATAGTATGGATCAACGGGAATGCAATGCCCGCCCACTATGCCAGGTTTGAATTGCAAAAAATTCCATTTAGTAGAAGCCGCTTCTAAAACGGAAGAAGTTTCTATTCCTAGCTCATTGAATAAAAATGCAAGCTCGTTCATTAACGCAATATTCAAATCACGCTGAATATTTTCAATTACCTTTGCGGCCTCTGCAGTTTTAATACTGGAGGCTTTGTGCACTCCTGATTTGGCAACATGTGAATACAAACTAGCTAAGCGTTCGCACGTGATATGATCTTGTCCGGATACGATTTTAATGACGTTAGACAAGGTGTGTTCTGTGTCTCCAGGGTTAACTCTTTCAGGTGAGTAGCCGACAGTGAAGTCTTTGGAGGATGTTAGGCCTGATTCATTTTCAATTATCGGTACACAGTAATCTTCAGTACATCCGGGATAGACTGTCGATTCAAACACAATCAGAGGCTTAGAGCTACTTGCCCTAACCCGTAATGCATGCCCTATAGAAATACACGCATTCTCTAATGGTCTTAAATCGGGTGTATTGTCTTTATCAACAGGGGTTGGTACTGCCACAATTATGGCATCGGCATTATTTAGACTCGAAGGATCTGTAGTAAATTCTACTTTGCAAGATTTTAAGATTTGCTCAGGTACTTCCTCGTAACGATCATAATTTCTTTGTAATTCGGTGATCCTACTTATATCAAGGTCATACCCAATTACTGTTATTTCTTTAGAGAAAGCTACTGCAAGTTGAAGGCCAACATATCCTTGGCCGATGATCGTTATATTTTGGTCGTGATAGGTAATTTTTCATGTTCCAAAAGATTTAATAATTGCAGGCTTATGGTAACCAATCCATTACTACTTTTGCGAGCCTATTCCCTGCGAGTCCGTCTGGTTTCCACAAGATATTAGTTACAATAGATTGCCGACCTTCCTTATCGGTCTCTGGATGAGTCAGGTATTGAATGAGCCAATCTTTTAAGCTTTCTTGGGTTTCAACTACTCGCATACCCTTCGATTCAATCAGTTGCATATTGTGCTCAGCAGAATAGCAGCGTTTCGCACGATGAGCCCATGGAACATTTTTGTCATATTTATCTAAATGGAATGCTATACATGGGGTGTCTTCACAAGCCGCATCTACAGCAATGGAAGAACTCACTTGTATTACTACGTCCGAAAAATGCATCAGTTCACGTAAATGAATTAACTCCTCTGGAGATTGATCGAATCGGTCTGCCCATTTAGGCACCACTGAGCCAGCATCCTCAACAGTTAAACCTAATTCCTTCTCAATTTTCGAGTATTCAGCGTTTGATTTCGGGTATTTTCTGATATGTAGATGGCAGTCAAAAGGGAAATTCTTATCGTTAATAACTTTATGTATTTTTCGTAGATTGGCATCATCGGAAAATGTCCAAGAAGTACCTGGAGAGTAAACGATAAGCTTTTTCTTAGGGTTGACTCCTATCCTCTTCATAAATGCAGCGCGTGAAGGGAATTTATGTTCTTGAAAAAAGAAGTCAAATTGCGGGGTACCCGTTATTTCTATTTTTACAGGATCTACGTAATGGTACTTGATGGCTTCATGCTTCATTTGTGGAGACCAAGTAATCCAATGGTTTGGCTCGCTTGCTACCCTTGTTTTACTGGTCAAATTATCCCAGCTTTTCACAGCTCCAATAGTCGGAATTCCTCGTTTTTTTGCTTCGGCAATATAATGGGAATCTGGTTCAAATGGGTATGCTGATATGAATAAATCAGGTTGAACTCGATTGAATAAATCTTCAATTTCTGGGTGCTTGCAAAAAATGGGGTCCATTTTTAAAAGTATTCGTCTAAATTTGCGCGAGCGGTGAAGATTGAGCAGCCCTGAAAGCCCGCGAATAATGAAATCAAATAATCGGGATGTATAGCCACTTTCGGGCTTTATTAGCCCTTCATGAAGCCATTTTGTAGTCAGGGTTTTTGTGGTTCCTGGATGCTCGAAGCTTAGAGAGTTGGCTAATGAGCTGTACACTCGCTCCGGAAATCTCTTTTTAAGAATAGGCTCTGGATGTAATTCCACTCCTTTTTCAGTCATTTCCTTGAGGAATTTTGGATCATCATATGCGGGACAAGCCACTACTACTTTGATATTGGCTTCAAGGAGTGACTCCAAGAACCTTGTTCGTAGAAACGTTCTTGCAGTCATCCCATATCTAATTAAAATTAAGACTTTACTCATTCATTGGATCTTTCATGCTTCCATTGCTTGGCATTGGGAATCTACTAAATTATCTATTCATTTCAAAGCCGCCATGAAGACACGCTCGGTTTCTTCAGTCATCCTGCTTATTGAGAAATGTTTTCGAGCGATAGTTGATGCTTCGTTGCCTAATTCAACCCTTAAATCGTAATTCCCAAGCATATTTGCTAAGGCTATTTCTAGGTCCTCAACCTCTCCCGGTGCTACAAGGAGACCATTAGCTCCCGGGTTTATAATTTCGGGAATCCCATCGATATTTGTAGCTATTACAGGAAGGCCTGTAGCCATACCTTCGATGATTGATATCGGAAAACCTTCGTAAAAGGATGGTAAAACGAGGATATCCATTTTTTGTAAAAGTTCAGGCACGTCATGCCTGTCACCTAAAAATTGAACGATATGCTCGATTTTCAATTCATAGCAAAGCGACTTTAATTGTTCCTCTAACGGGCCCCAGCCAATAATCATTAGCTTCGCCCAGTCCCCATTGAATTTGCGACTAAGATTGGAAATTGCGCGCAGAAGGATTTCATGTCCTTTTCTTGGAATCATTCTTGCAACTATCCCAATAGTTGGCTCGTTGGTAGGTTTTCGTTGGAAATATGGGAATTTATCGAGATTAATCCCATTGTGGATAACATTAATTTTACTTGCTTTAATACCTGTTTCAATCAACCTGGATTTATTACTTTCTGAGACAGTAATAATTGAGTCGCTTGTTAGATTTGTCATAATTCGTATGTATTTGAATGCTTTGGGATTCTCAATCAAATGCATTGTGTAAATTTTGCGTGGAGATCGCATGCTTACAGCGGCTCCAATTTTTGATACCCAAGTAGTTAATAATGAATGAGAATTGATTAAATTGTATTGGTTTTCTCTTACAACTTTGGATAGCCAAAGCCCGTTTATGAATAGATTGTGAGGTTTTCTTTTTGCCAATGAAGGTTTGACATGCACTTTTGCTCCAGCTGCAGCCATTTCGTTAAGCAGATGCCCGCCTGACGTGGCAATTCCTACGTTGTGACCATTGCTTAGCAGGCCTTTCCCAAGGTCAGCAATCATCCTTTCTGTTCCGCCTGTAATCATATGAGGTGTCACAAAAAGAATATTCATATATTAGTTATGATTGGCACCAGAAGAAATGTAAGCCATATCTACCTTTTTTGCGATGATAGACCAATCAAAATTCCTGGAAATTTTCCTATTATTTTGCCGAATCTTTTTTGTTAAATCAGGGCTAGATATCATCGTGTTGATCGCCTGCGCTAATTTATCTGAGTCCCGTTCTGGTACTAGATAGCCATTTATATTTTGCTTGATTATGTCTTTTATCCCAGCTATTTCACTTCCGATTACGGGTAGCCCCGTTGCCATTGCTTCTAATATTACTGTGGGCGTAGTTTCTGTCTGCCCGGTTAGTACAACAGATGGAACAACTATTGCATCGTACCTAGACAAGAGATTTGGAATTTGATCGTGCTTTACGACGCCTAAAAAAGTAATAGTTGTATTTGACTCATCAGCTGCTTTTTGGAGATTAGCTCGTTCGGGGCCTTCGCCGGCTATATCAAGAGTTACGTCAGTATTAGCAAATTGAGATACAGCAGTAATTAGGTAACCGAAACCTTTCATTTTATGTAAGCGACCAATTGCAATTAATCGTAATGGTAGCTCATTGGTCGGATTTTTACTGAGCTTAAACTGCTCGTACCAAATTCCGCTGTGTAATTGCTGAATTTTTGAATTAGGAACTCCAAATGAACCCATTTCCTTGAGCAAATCAGAGGATTGAACAATTACGCCTCCAGCATGAGGGAATGACCTTCTTGCAAAGAATTTATACAGCTTACTTTGATTTAATCCCGAATGAACATGAATAACTGCAGGAACCTTTAGGATCCAAGAGAGCACCCGAGCCAAATTCGCCTCTACCCAATCGCCATGTATATGAATAATGTCGTAGTGATGCACTTTGTGAAAACGACTAACTTTCCAAAAGAAACATATTGCGCTGAAAATCGATATGGCGCTTTCACTTTTGAATAACTTAGCGAGGCGACTACCTGGAACTTGGATGACCCTTAAATTTGGATGGTCTGCTTGCTCTGCTTTTCCAAACATAATGAAAACATCCACATGATTGTCGTTTTTTGCCTGTTGTATGCTCAATGAACGGACGTGATTCTCTAATCCGCCTATAAGAGGAGGGTAGCGTTTAGTTATTCTACAAATACGCATTGAGAGAAGAGCTCGTTTGAAGAAGTCGATTATGCAATCTGTTGCCTCACGATTGCCGCTGCAGATTTAGCTGCATGGATACTTGTCCCTATTTTCCCAGAAAAAAGCCTTATAACACTAGGTGATAATTGAGCAACTTCAGTAGGTCGTTCATCGGTTAGGTCCCTTCTTGGGAGAACGGTTCTCACTGTAAACATTGAACCTACAAATTCGGCCTCAGATAGAGCAGGGATGAATGCTTGGCCAGATTCGATAAAGTGATTGAAGTTTGATACGGACGGATTTGTGATGATTCCACGATTTAACATGGGCGCTATGGTGGGACTGACCTGAGGTTCATGCCCATCATTTACTGAATGTATGGCGTGTACCACGTTACCTAGAACAAAGAGATCAGAGTGGCCATAAGGGTCAATACACATGAAGGGTCCATCCATTACAACAATGCTTACTCTCCCGAATGATTTTGGCATTCTTACAATAGGTTTTTCACATACTTCATATTGATATTCCTGCACGGGAAGTTCGAGCTGAGATACTAATTCATTACTGGATGCATAAGTAGCAATAACGACGAAGTCAAATTTATTTAATATAGACTTCGTTGCATTTGTCTGTAGTTTTATTTTTACCCCTGCGTTATCCAATTCCTTATGGACAAGCTGACGAAGCGTGCCAGGATCGAATAGATATTCTTCAGCCCTTAAGGTGACCGCGACTTTGGGAGATACAAGCGGAAGCTCAACTTCTTGGTGATAGAGGTTGGTTTCTTGGCAGAATTTAATGTACTGCTCGGGCGATACTTTGCTGTTTTCAGCCGCTATGGAGTAGTAATGCTCTGCACCTTGGACAATTGCGGGCGAGAATCGAGATGCAAATTCAGGTTCTGCTTCTTTAGATGAAAGTGCGGTTTCCGTGCTTCTTGGGTAGTGATAACCGCGATGTAATCTGTATTGGTTAATACCTGAAGCTGCTTGTAATAAATCGTGTTCTCGTTCAAAGATAGTGACGTCAACATTTAAGGTAGCAATTTCAATCGCTGCAGCAGCTCCAAAAATTCCTCCCCCTACAACAGCGACTTTGTAATTTGAATTCACTTCGCCTAATACTCCAATTTCTGGGCTTCAAAAAACATTTCATTAGTTAGTTTCTCTAGCATTTGACTATCTGAGGAATTTATATTGATTTCGTCTTCTAAACTTAACCAATTAAGTAGTAAGTCCTTGCTTATTTGGTCATCTGAAATAAGCTTATGGGCCATTTTTATGTCGTCCAAAGAGTAATTTTTCTCATCAAGAATATTAAAACCATTAGCTACCAATGAGTTTTTTAATTGAGACTTGTTTACAGGAAATGCGTAGTAGCGATCATAACCAAGGATTGCTAAGATTTTTGACATAAAATTCCTAGCGTCTGTAATTGAACCTTCTTTGAAATGATTTGTACCATAAGAAAATAATAAGGTGCCTTGTGGTAGAAGAACTTTTGATAACGAATGGATGAATTTGGCCCTCTTATATACATGTTCGAAAACCGCACGTGTTACTACGACATCAAATTGAAAATCGAACATGGAGCTTAGATCCTCTCCACGACCTTGAAAAATCTGATGGGCATGTTTTGGTAAATTTGCTTGAGCGTTTAATACTAAAGAATTGCTAGGTTCAATTCCAAAATAATTTATAGAGGGCATGTTATTTAAAAGAGGACGTAGCCAATCAGCATTACCACAACCTACATCAAGAACGTTGATAGTACTCGATTGACCCAAATTCCACAGGCGCGAGAGAATCTTCGTTTTTACGATACTATTTCGTTCTATGCAAAAATCTGGGAGATCTCGTTCCATTCGTTTCATTAAAACAACAATCTTTACCTTATAGTTTTTATGCGATCAGAGATCATTTTGATTGTATCGTATGACCCCCTCAGCCATGCCAGAAATAGAGAATCTTCCATTTCAGGTGAGAGACTATCCCGATGGAGGCTGGTCCTAGGTGTATTTTTCAGGTTATACCCAGGAATGATGGTCGATGCGCTTTCAAAGCCTGCCTTTAAAACTTCAGCCTCTGCAATCTCTGAAAAATTGCCTATCGCTCCAAAAGGATAAGCCAAATGGAGGATTTCAGTTTTTGTGATTTCTTCTAATTTTTGTTTTGAAAGAATTAGCTCAGTGTGAATTTTTTGGGGATCAGATATTTCCCCTAAATCTAAATGATTATGGGTATGACAGCCAACTTGAAATAGTGGTTCATTAGCTAGATCAGAAATTTGTGTTGCCGTTGGGCCAACCGCATAATTAATCCCTACTTGGTTGCGATAATAATTTGAAGCCTCCTCCCCTGTTAGCCCCACAGACCCTGAGAGAATAAAAAAAGTAGCCGGGATTTCGTATTTTTTTAATATTGGGGCAGCTATATCGATTTGCTCTGAAAACCCGTCATCAAAAGTGATAGCAACATTGGTAATTTTTTTATGTAGCCCGATATTTTTGACTACCAGATCTAAAGGAACAATGTGAAAATTTTGAATCAATAGCCGGATTTTGTTTTCAAAAGAATTTGCATCAGTGATTTCATGAAAGCAAACGACCCTAGATAGTCCTTCATTAATTTTTTGCAAATATGCGCGCCTGCCTGCCGACAGCCCACTTTTATCGAATAATCGAATTCCACTATCTCGAATGATGTGTTTAAGTTTCATTTTTCAGTTACCGCTGATACATGTAAATCTACCAGAGACGCTGCTAGCTCATTGAAATTGTGATTAACCACGATATGATCGCGCGCTGCTTTACCGATTCGCCTTCTTTCATTGTTCTTTTTTATTAAAGGTTTTAACACGTTTGTAATTGATTCAGAATTATTACTTTCAAGTAAAATGCCTGTTTTGCCATTTTCAATGACCTCAGGTATGCCTCCGACCTTAGTTGCAATTACAGGTACTTCCATAGCCATAGCTTCGAGAATCACTCTCGGTGTTCCTTCATGTTTGCTTGGTAGAACAAAAATGTCAGTTGCAGCTAAATAATTAGGAATTAGGTTAAACGCTACTTTCCCTACAAAGTGCGTAGATTTAATTAACCCCGCCTTGTTGATAGCAGCCTCAATCTTTGCGTCCTCTGGAGAATCGCCAATTAATAACAAATGAGGTTTAATCCCAGGGAGATTTGATATGCCTTCTACCAATTCATATATACCTTTGTGCGATTCCAACCTACCGATAAATGAAATTACAGTACTTTCATTATCAATACCCAACTCTGCTCTGATTTGCTTGCCATATATTGCTTTGCTGACAGGGTCAAATAATTGCGTATCACACCTGTTATAGATTAAGGCTATTTTTTGTTCTTTGATTCCCGATGCAATTGCTTGGGATTTTATTTCGTTTGATACAACTCGCACACGATCTGCATGACCTGCCACGTAACGAGCTAGCCCTCTGGTTATATACCTTCTGATCCAGACATAACTTTCAGAAGGTAATTTTAAAGTTTGCCCTTGGATTTGAACAATTAAAGGGATTTTTATTGCTTTTTTTGCAAAGACACCAGTCATTCCTGCTCCTAACGCATCGCTGGTACTAATGACATCAATGGGTAATTGATCATTAATATCTTTAGTACGCTTTAGTGCATTACGAACAAAACCGAAAAACCCTAACATACCTTTCCCTTCAACTAAATGTAGAGAGATGTTGCCATATTGAGTAACCGACGATTTGTTATCTGGGGCTCTATATATTAAGGAGACGTGATCAAATTCTTTTGCGAATGCTTTAAAGATGGGTGCATCCAATGAATTTTCTTCAAATTGAGGGTTCATTGAGTGCCGGCCTATAAAACAAATATGCATTTCAGCTATTTAGAGCCGATTCTATGATCAATCTTGCTCGTTCTTCCCATGTATTTTCTTGAGCAATTTTAAAAGCATTCTCAACTTTTAAGGTATTGTCAGCTTTCAGAGTATTTATGATACCTATTGCTAGATCTTCCGGGCTATCAGGCTGTACAAAAGTTGCAGATGATTCGTCCAATATTTCGCGTATTGACGGTAAATCAGATGCAATAATCGGTCGTTTGGAAGCCATGTATTCAAATAATTTCAAAGGAGACGTGTGCAGCACTGACAATTGGTTCTCTGCTTTATTAGGAATGACAAGAGCATCAGCTGCTTTCAAATACTTGGGAATTTCAGAATGGGGTTGGAATTCAATTACTGAAACTTTGTTAGAAACTCCGCATTCAGATATTTTAGTTCTCATTTTCTCTGGCTCTCCTTCGAACCCACCAATCAGTAGAATATTGACATCATCTGGTAAATGCTTTGCTGATTCAATTAAAGTGTCAGTTCCCTTCCAACTTGAAAATCGCCCAGAATAAACGACTAACTTACTTTGTGGATCTAACCCTAAGGAAGATCTAGCATCTGAGCTTCGTAGTTCTATATCAAAAGCATTTAAATCTACGGCATCTGGTCGAATTTGAATTTTCCCATCATTTAATCCTGCATTGATTGCTGTATTTTTAAGACCTTGTGAAATAACGATAGTATGCTTGCTTTTTTGAACTAGCCGGGGGTAGTAGCGTTGATACCTAGGGAGTAGGTCTAACATTTCATATATGTAGTCACGCTTGAACCAACTAATTAACCATCCAATTAATTCTTCGCGAAAATACAGGATGTCAGGTTTTAGTTTTAAGATTTGAATTATGGAAGGGATCAGAGAGTAGACACTTTGGGGGCCCCAAATAGGCTCCCCAATAACCTTAATATTAAATGGTGTTTTGACATCGTAGTATTCCCAAAGCTCGTCTATAGATGAATGTAATTTTGAGACTACAAGGGTTACTTCGGCATATTGAGAAAAGGCTTCTGCCATTTTGATGGTTTGAACTCGGTTAGCAACACGACGAGGGAAATCTCTTGGGGCGATGTATAAAAGTTTCGGCATTAGTTTCCTAATTCAATGGTGCTAGCCCAAGAACGCTGTGAGTTGTACCAATTCACTACATTTTCAATCCCAGAATCAAAGCTGGTAGAGGGTTGCCATCCAAGAATTTTCCTAGCTTTATCTATATCAGCCCAAGTTGCAAAAATATCTGCTGGATGAGTTGGCTCAAATACAATATCTGCTTTTTTCCCAATGGTATTCTCTAATTTAGAGATCGCCTGATTGATTGAAATTGGATTGTCTGAACCTAGATTAATGATTTCATAGCCCAGAGGTTTCATTGCTAATATTGTTCCCTCTGCGACATCATCAACATAAGTAAAATCTCTTTCCTGATTGCCGTCTCCAGTGACACTTAATGAATGGCCTTCAGTTATCCAACGGGCGAATCGAAAAATGCTCATATCAGGCCGGCCTGCCGGCCCATAAACAGTGAAGTATCGCAAGATAGTTATATCAATGTCATAGAGATGATGGTATGAGAATGATAAAGATTCAGCAGCTTTTTTTGACGCTGCATAAGGGGACAAAGGCTTGTCTGTTGATAGATCTTCAGAGAATGGACTTATTTTGTGTGCACCATACAGACTAGAAGTTGAGGACAGCACGAATTTAGGAATACTTAATTTCCGGCAAAGCTCCAGCATATTCAAAGTGCCTATACAATTTGATTCGTAGAAAACCCACGGGTTTTCTACGCTTTGCCTTACTCCTGCTCGAGCTGCAAGATTGAGTAGAGCTTTTGGCGTTTCATTAAATTCAATATCTTGTATTTCTGGTTTACTTATATCTGCTTCGAGAAATTTAAACTGAGGTCGATCGATTAATTGCTCGAGCCGCCATTTTTTAAGTTCGGGCGCATATGCATCGTTCATATTGTCAACGCCATAGACCTCTTCGCCTGCATCTAACAACATTGTGCAAACGCGTGAAGCAATGAACCCTGAGCATCCAGTAACTATAATCATGATTTCCTAATTTAATTTATTGCTTACTACCAATAATAACGATGACATTATCTAGCAAGATTTTGACGATAAAAAAACATATTCTTATTTTGAGAGGAGTCTTTTGAGTAGCTCTTCTGCTGGTTGAGTTCTTCGCATTTCCAATGATCTATTTACTGCATCAATGGCCTCAGCGGTTCGCCCCAACCCATCGAGTGCAAAAGCTTCAACAAACGGAATAAAAGTAGCCTGCGACGCTGCTGAAGCATTTGCATTAGCACTAAGTGCTGCAGCATTCTCAACCTCATCTAATGCCCTTTCATATTCTCCTAGCTCAGCATATGTCCATGCGAGCGCCGCACTAGGTTGCCAAAATCCGGGCATGAGTTCTTTAATTAGCATGTTCGAATGAAATGCATCCCTCTTTTTTTCAGGGTTATCTTTTGCTAAGGATTTCTCCATTTCAGCTATACGTGACCAAGCTCTATTGTCCATTGGGTTCCGCTTAATAATTTCTGATACTTCAATGATCGCACGTTCCGTGAGGCGGTTTTTTTCAGCAGTTGTAGGTGCAACTTTTGATAGCTCGAATAAGATTTCAGCGTATTTAAGGTAATAAATAGCTGAGTTGGGGCTAGCTGATTGGGCATCTCGATAAAGGTCTAGTGATTTTTGGATTTGACCTGATTCGGCTGCTTGCTCAGCATCTTTTGCGGTCATTGCACTAAGTGGCTGAGCAAGTACAAAGTTATACCAAATTATTATAAGAATGACCGTCAAAATTGCGGGGACTACCAATCGATATTGATAGCTAGTAGTTTGCTTACTTCGACGAGTAGTTCTTTTCCGCTGTGACGAACTATTATCTATTGGTGTACTGGCTTCAGTTCGGGAATGTTCAATTAAAGGTAATGCAGCAATTACAGCTAAAAGGGTCCACATTATTAGTAAGTCAGAGACTTGAGCTTTACCTGGTATTTGCTCTATCACTCGTCCAATTAGTATTGCGAAAAGCCCGATACTGGCTAATGCAGTAAAGCTTAATTCTTCTGATTTTCGAGATTTATTAATGATCTTGAGTAGTATGAACCCAGCACTTAGTGCAAGTGAGATATAGGCAAGCATGCCAAAAAGACCTATTTCTAAAAGGGCATGAATTAAGAAGGAATGCCCATGGCTTGCTAGCTCGAACGTATATGTAGATTCTCCAACAAGAGGGTAAGCATGCTGGAACATGTCTGGACCGTAGCCAAAAATTGGCTTCGTGATGCTCAATCCAATGTCTGGAAGCTCCGGGAATTCTTCTGTATCAACCCAAGGAACATTACCCCAGGCATTAATTGCAGTGGTCCAAATGGTATAGCGGTTACTTAAGCCACCACCAATACCTGGTCCGATGGAAGATACTCGATCTACTAAATCGTTTCCTCCAAAATTTTGTCTGTCTGGTGTTGGAAGAGTCGTCAAAATTAGTGCAAACAGAAGCGCAATGGCAAACATCGCAATAACTCGCACAGCAAGGTCAGATTTTTTAAGCCATAGTAGAAGTGCTAACAAGGTTACTATTATTGAAATCATGCCAACCATGGGTCCTCGGCTTAGTGCAAAAAGAAGCCCTGTCATTTGCAGTGCAACTAAACCGCCTCCCATTGAAACATGGGCGAAGTAACTCATTTTGGATCGATACTCAAGAAATACTAATAAAGTTAGAGGTATCGTCATAATCAGGAATGACCCAGCAAAGATTGAGTTGCCTAAGGTGGAGTGTGCTCTGGTGAGTACGAATGGAGCGTTGCGGAAAATATCAATACCGAAATGCTGCCCGATTGCTACAAGCCCTACAATTGCCCCCGCTAAAGTCAGAGCCCAAATTAAATGTTGCACTTGAGCAGTCGTTTTCAAATGAGTTGCTATTGTGTAGAAAAAAATTATGAAGCCCGTAGTGTTTGCTATCCCGTAGGTATCCCATCCAACATCGATTCCTAAAATTCCAATAGCAGGGATAGGCGAATTTGCAACAGAGAATATGTTTGCAAGGAAAACTAGCCCTGCAGCTAGAAGTAATAGGCGTGATGGGTGAGCTTGGAGGTAATGGCGGATCCTGTTAGAAGTGAATTTATTGCTGGACGAATCATTTCTGTTGGATATTGCCCACTCCAAGGCCAATAGCGCTAAGAAATACATAGCGATTGTACGCATAAGAAACACTTTGGGTATTTGTATGAAACCTAGCATTTCGGATTCTGGCCAGCTTGCTAAAGGAACTAGAACTACAGCTAGAATCCACCCAGCTTCAAATGCACGCTGGATACGACGGTTGGCAGGCGATGTATATAAAAATTCTGACGCTTGCATCGGTGGTCTCAAAGACTATTTATAATCCCTTTTTCACTCAACTTGAATTGATTTTGAGGGTTCTTGCCTAAGACTAGCAGTCATTTCGAATATCTAAAAGACCTTGTCCTTCTAGGTATTTCATGACATTTTCAATTGCATCTTTTGGATCAAGCATACTCGTGTCTATTCGTAATTCAGGTGATTCGGGTGACTCATAAGGGTCATCGATTCCAGTGAAACCGGTAATTTGACCTGCCCTTGCTTTAGCATAAAGCCCTTTTAGGTCTCGTAATTCACAAATTTCTAAAGGGGTAGCAACATGAATTAATATGAATTTACCGTATTGCTCTATTATTGAGCGTATTTCCTCGCGTGTTTCGGAATAAGGTGCAATCGGCGCACAGATGGCAATGCCTCGATGCTTTGTTATTTCACTCGCAACATACCCTATTCGTTTAATATTAAGATCTCTATGCTCTTTGGAAAACCCTAGTTCACTGGATAAATTTTTTCGCACTAGATCACCGTCAAGTAGAGTAACGGGCCTAGAAGTAATCTCCATGAGCCTCGACATTAGTACGTTTGCAAGAGTAGATTTCCCGGAGCTAGGCAGGCCGGTAAAAAATATTGTGAATCCTTGTTTATTTTTTGGAGGGTATGCGTCGCGTAGAATACCTACCACTTCCGGAAAGGAGAACCATTCAGGTATTTCCGTTCCATCCATCAATTTTTGCCTCAATTCTGTACCGGAAAGATTTAGAGTAGTTTTTGCCTGATCCACTTCCGAAACAGGTAGGTAAGCATTATCTTCGTAGACGTAGACCATTTCTTTAAACTCTGCTACATCTATTCCTAATTCATTAGAATGCTTCCGAAGTAAGTCTTGGGCTTCATATGCACCATAAAAAGGATTGCCTTCAGAATCGTTTCCCGGTCCAGCATGGTCCCTCCCTACGATGAAATGCGTGCATCCATAGTTTTTTCTGATGATTGCATGCCATATTGCTTCACGTGGTCCTCCCATACGCATCGCTAATGGTAAGAGACTGAGTTCTGCAGAATCATTTTCATAATGGGAAAGCATTGCACGATAAGCGCGAACTCTTACGAAATAATCAACATCACCTGGTTTTGTTAATCCGACAACCGGATGAATAAGTAATTTGGCTCCAGTTTCTTCACTTGCTCTTTTAGTTAGTTCTACGTGCGCCCGGTGCATGGGATTCCTTGTTTGGAAGGCTACTATTTTCGTCCATCCCTTGGATTCAAAACGTTGGCGTAATGTGAATGGAGTATGGCGTATCTCATCAAAATCATGATGGGGCGGCAACTGAAGTCCCTGTATGCCACCGCCAAGATAAATAGGGTTACATTCATCTAGGAGAGTTTTCACCCCTGGGTGAGCTAAGTCATTTGTATTAAAAATTTTCAGTGCCTCTAGGTTACGGTCAGGTTCCCATTTGTCAGTTACTTCCATTATGGCTAGTGGGATTCCTTCGGGGTTTCGTAAAGCGATTTTTTCCCCTGATGACAAATTTTCAGCGAATTCCCTATTGACGTCTAAATTGATGGGCATTGGCCATAACAATCCGTTTGATAGGCGCATCTCATTACACACACTCAAATATTCCGATTCACTCATGAATCCACTTAAAGGTGAGAATCCTCCTATTAGCAGAAGCTCGAGGTCGCAAATTTGCCTTGGGCTTAAATCCCAAGATTGCATATCCTTTATATCGGACTTAAGCCTATCGACTTGTTCTGCTTCGGCCATGAGGTTAATTAATGCTCCACCGTGGGGTTCGGGAAGAATAGTCATTGTTGCTCCGTGAATGGAAGTTTATTACTTAAGGATACATGACGAAGTTACCGGAATGTGCGGGATAGCTATTTATAATTTTGTACAATTTCTAGTAATGCTTTTGCAAGTTTTTCGGGATCATGCCTGCTCACCCTTGATTCATCAACAATGTCCTTAAGGACAGCAATAACATCACTGTTGGAGAAATTAGTTTCGGGCATGATTGGTTCTTGGTGATGGGACGGTTCAATTTTGATTGGTCTGGAATTCATTACAAAATGTGAAGGATAGAAATTCCCATGTTTGATAATTGCAGTTAAATGATCGGCTGCAGTAAATGAGTCAGTTTCTAAGTACTGGGTAGCTATATTACAGACTAGAATTTTAGGGCATTGAGCTTCTTTTAGGGCGGTAGTAATACGCGGGATTAATAGGTTAGGTAAGATACTTGTAAATAAACTGCCAGGCCCAATAACAATGGCATCTGCGTTGTTAATGGCATTGATTGCCTCTAAATTCGCCTCCACTTCTTTAGGTGTTAGCCATATAGAAGTTATTTCTTCTCCTGCCTTTCCTATGGAAGACTCCCCGATAAGGTGCTTGCCGGAAACAGTTTGCGCCTCTAGCGTAACTCCATTTTGATCCGAGGAAGGCAAAACTTGGCCTCGAACTGCGAGTAGGTTATGTGCTGCGTGGAGGCCGTTTGAGAATCCCCCTTCTGATTTGATCATGCCTGAAAGTAAGAGATTCCCCAGGCTATGTCCTTCTAGCCCTTCCCCTTCATCAAAGCGATAAGAAAATACACGTTCCATCAACGGTTCTGCATCAGACAGCGCGATTAAGCATTGCCTTGCGTCTCCCAAAGATGGTACCCCGAATAGCTCTCGAAGTCGGCCAGTACTACCACCGTCGTCGGCTGGTGTCACTAGAGCAGTCAAATTGTCAGTATAATTTTTAAGACCTCGAAGTAATGCAGAAAGACCGGTTCCTCCGCCTATGGCTACAATATGCGGACCGGAACTTCGTATTCTATGTGAAGCGAGGCTTTCTATGATTCCTCTATTACCTTTGGAGTATCGCGCACCGAATGTGAGCCTCTCGTATAGCATCCACCCTGCGTAAATACTCAGACTTAACCCTACTACACCTACAACACTGCCTCTCCAAATAGGGCTAAGAACATTGCCAAATGTAATGAACCTGACAAATTGAAGTAAAGGTTGACTAATACCTATCGATAAAATGAATGCGATTCCACATGCAAAAATGAAAACGCCAAATGAACCGAGTACTACCCAGCGTTTAACTCCAATCCCAGGGACAATAAATAGGAGCAGCCACTCTAGAGAGCCTGCTTTAGGACCAAGGTTATTATGGTTTCTTTGTTTATTTTTCATATACTTTGTTAATCGTAACTAGCAGATCATCACTCATCAATGCATGTTTGTTAATCATTGTTGCCTATTACTGTATAAATAACTGTGAGAATCTTATTTGACAAGTGATAATGTCTAAACAGTAGTTAAGGGGTGTAAGTTGGATATTGCTGTCATTGGTGGAGCGGGGTACGTCGGGCTAATAACTGCGGTTGGATTAGCTAAGCTAGGGCATAACGTGATTGGTACAGATATCAACAGTGCCCGAATTGAAATGTTGCGCAAGTCTATTTCACCAATTCATGAGCCAGGTATAGAAGAAGCCTTGGCCGAAACACAGTCATTAGGAACTCTGAATTTTACGACAGACACAGAATTAGCAGTTAAAAACTCGAACGTGGTTTTCCTTGCAGTTGGGACACCTCCTAGGCACGATGGAAGCACTGATTTAAACCAGCTCAGAACTGCAGTGACTTCTATGGCAAAAGCTCTTACTCCAGATACTGTCCTAGTAATTAAATCTACTTTGCCTGCTGGGACACTAAATGTTATCAAAGGACTACTCGCTGAAGCTGGTGGTACCAATAAAATCGATTTTGTTATTAACCCTGAATTCCTTAGCGAAGGCAATGGATTAAATGATTTCTTTTTCCCTTCGCGAATCGTTGTGGGCACTGAATCAAGTAGAGGAGCTAAAATACTTAGAGAAATTTTTGCTCCATTTACCGATGGCGGATCAATTACTACTGATATTTTGATGTCTCGAAATGTTCCTTACATTGAGACAGACCCGGTAGATGCACAGTTGATTAAATACGCTTCCAACGCTTTTCTAGCAACAAGAGTTTCATTTATTAATGAAGTAGCTGCAATATGTGAGCAGGTGGGCGCAGATATTGGCAAGGTGGCAGAAGGGCTAGGGTATGATCCTCGTATTGGGCATCGTTATCTTCAAGCTGGAATTGGATTTGGTGGGCCTTGCCTTGAGAAAGACTTGGTTGCTCTAATTAATTTTTCGGGCTTAGAAGGGCACACGCCTCAATTATTGAAGGCTGTTCTTGATCGTAATGACGAACAAATAAGAGTAATTATTCGAAAAATTTCAGGTCTATTGGATAACCAAATTATGGGGAAACGAATCGGTGTTCTTGGATTAGCATTCAAACCTGGAACTAATGATGCACGATCCTCTTTATCACTTAGAGTAATGACTTCATTGTTGGAAATGGGCGCTCATGTCGTAGCCTCTGATCCCATGGCGATTCCTGACGCGAAAGAAATAGTTACATCAGCACGTTATGAAGAAGACCCGGAAGCTGTTTTTAAAGATGCAGATTTAATTCTATTTTTGACTGCTTGGCCTGAGTATAAAGATTTAGATCTTGCTCAATTATCAAAGGTAATGAAAAAAGCTCCTTCTATTATGGACGGAGTGAATTTAATGAGCAGGAAGACAATAGAATCTGCAGGCTTCAAATATGCAGGCATTGGGAAGCCAACTGGATAAATTCCCCTCTAATGAAAATACAAACTTTCAAAGGAAATTATTGGGAGGTGTTTATCAATTTTGTAACAGTACTATCCCAGTCTCCATTGAAATTAATTCCTCGGTCGTCTATATAAAAACGCGCGGTTGGCTTTCCAAAAACTAGTTGGTCATATTCGAAATGGTTATCGTTTAGCCAGCGAGTTGTAATTTCCCAATGATTAAAATGCCGAGCCGTAAATATTATAATTTTCCAGCCATTAAATCTGAGTGTACGTAAGGCGTCCGCTGCACCCGGCATTGGAGGTGCTGACGAGTAATCATCAGTTATTTCAGCTAACGTCCCATCTAAGTCAATGCATAGACTGTTTTGTTCTAGCGAATTCACGAAGTTAGTAAGACAGTCTTTCTTGTTGTAGGGTCGCTAGGGATAGAGGAATCTACGTATACCGAATCTCCAGGAACGTGAGTCGTTGAGACTTCTTCAATAATTACGCCTGTTTGCGAGGAAAAGCTGTGGATATGTCCCGGCTCTATAAGCTTTGTTTGTCCGGGCCCTAAGTGGTTGTTTTGACCATCTACAACTAGATCGACTGCCCCGTGAAGTACCTGAAACGTTTCCTCTTTTTGGATATGGTGATGCCCTGGATGATTTTGACCAGGGAATTGAATTAATATTTTCTTGGCATAGTCCCTATTAATGATATTTACAATAACGGCACCCTGCTCATAGAAATGCTCAATTCCATATTGGTGAGAAATTTCCAGCTCGGTTTCGCTCTCCACTGTTATTTGAGCACTCCGTAAAGCCTCTTCCACCCGCGCTATGATGCTGGAAATGATGAGAGATTTGGGGAGTTTTTTAGTGACATCTAATCCAATGGGCAAATTGGGGTGAATATCTGCCATTGGGGTGAAAGTATCCACTATTTCATAATATTTGCCAGCATGAAATTGTCCTTCAAAACATGGGGCAGATAGGAAGATGTCATCAGCTGTAACTGTTTTACCTGCGGGGATCGAATGTTTAGCGTAAATACCACGGCGTAATGATTGCAATGCATCAAATTCACCTTCTACCGCACGACGTTCATTCCCAACACCTCCACACGCAGCACCCGCTCTCACCGTAGTGGCAATCCATTCTTCTGCCTGCTCAGGGCTTAGACTGTAAGCATTTAACTTGACCGAATCACTAGGGACTCCAAAATGCCTTTCAAATAATACTGCACCTTTGGCTAATGCTAGTCCTCCAAACTCTGGACGTTGAGGATCTTCATGCCCTGAGTATCCAATTGTTATATCAGGATACCTTTCGGTGTATTGCCGCACTACATCTATTTGGAGATCTTCTGTAGCGGTAGGGTACACAGAAACGCAGTGCATTAACGCTAAGGGATTTCCGGAATTTCTAAATAAATCAACGACATCGTCAATTTCGTTGATACTAAGACCTCCAACAGAGGCAATCACTGGTAGGCCGGTTTTAGCAATTTTTCGTAATAGCGGCCAATCGTACGCTGAAGGGCTTCCTATTTTTATTGCTTCAAAGCCAGCTGCGACACATCTATCTACAGAAGGTTCATCGAAGGGAGTTGAGTAGATCCCTATCCCTGCATCTCTAGCTGATTTAATAAGTACATCAAAATCAGAGTTATGTAGTTCGGTTTCTCTAAATCGAATAGCTTGTTTAGTTACTGGATCAGATAAATCCTGCCCTCTGTCGGCAGGGTGTAAAAAAGTACTAAGTTCTCGAAATTGTAGTTTTAACCAGACACGTGCATTAGTGCGATTCGCTATTGCTGCCGCCGCTTCAACAATTCTAATTCCATGCTCGGTGCTCCCGGAATGATTATTGGCCATTTCAAGGCAGAAAAGCGGCTTCAAGCTTGACCCAAAATCAAATGTAGTATTTGTAGTCATGACCATACCTCCGCGTTGCCATGGAAGAATAATTTAAGTCGCTCGGTAACTATTGCATCCTCATTCTCTAATTGCGAAGCAGTGTGCTCAAGCGCTGCTAATCTCACATTATCAGGAATGTGGTCATATAGAGACTCCAAAAGTAATTCACCTATTAATGCTACCCGCGTGGATGAAGGTACTACAAAACTTATTGATTCTGCCCTGAATGCACCTTTGGAAAGTTGCTTTTCGTCTCCGGAACGTTGGTATACATGGTGATACCCATATTGCTCGTGTGTTGCGCGCAAATCAGAAATGGCTGCTTTGACAGGTGTGGAGATAGCGAATGGTTCAGAAGCGTTTGAGCTTTTGCTACGGTCGGGCACCAAAATCGCCATCAGTCCTTCAACTGCTAACAAGCTTCTAAGGTATTCAACAGTACCTTTGGGGAGAATAGGTTCACTATGAGTGACATAAATTACGTCGTAGGAGCGACTAAAGGGGATTTTGTCAGGAGTATTGCTATATACAGTTAGTTGTTTTTCCCCATATATTTCTTTTATTTTCGATGCCTGTAATTGCCAATATGCTACTAGGCCAGGATCATTTGCAAGATTAGAGAGAATTCGATAAGGGGCAACTATTTCGCAGAAATTATTTATGATTTCTGCGATGTCTTCGTTATCAGCATGCCTTAAGAATTGAAACAATTGAGTGTTAATGAGCTTAAAGCTCACTGTCTCTACAATAGCATCTTCTAATCGCTCTACCATCCATGTTTCAGCTTCACCTATACCATGGCTTGAGACGGTTAGTACTCGGCATGGAGAATTTGATGCTCCCTGGTGATCTAGATAACCCTTGGTGTAAGAAAGGGCTGAGATTTCACCAGTTTGATATATGCCAGATGCATATCTGTATATCATTAATAGCAAATGTGCTGGGCGTAAATGCAGATTATTGCCAGCTTCAAGGAAAATCATTATTTATCTATAGCTCCAAAAGGTTCTACAACTTTATCATTCATTGAAGATTCAATCGCGGCTAGGGCAAAAGATAGAGTTTTTAGGGCGTCATATCCATCGACCGGGACTTTAGGGCCGCCTTGAATTGCATTCAGCCAATGTCGAACCTCATTTAAGAACATATCATTTCGATCATCCTCAAATTGAATTACTTCCCATTTTTCTAAATTCGCTTGATATAAAGCGACCGTGTTCTTATAAAAATCCCAGTAAATATTACCCAATTCCCCCTGAATGGACAGTTCCTTACGATGGTGCCGTCCATATATATCCATATGTATAGATCCTATGACCCCAGAGTGGAAGCGCACTATGATTTCTGCTAGATCATCTGAATCAATTTCGAGCTTACTGAAAGTACCATTAACCCCATATATGGTCCTAGCTTCGCCAAAAAGCCACCTCATGATATCTATTGCATGGCTCTCATCTAATAATGCTCCTCCACCTAGTTCTTTTTTAGCCATGAACCATGACCGATAGTCTTCCCAAGGATGCCAATCAGGTAAATACTCAGAGAAAATGATATTCGCTGAATAAATTTGTCCAATTTGATCATTCTCCAAAAAGTATTTAATTTTTTGGAGAGCAGGCCAGAATCTATAGGTATAGCCTACGGCAACTACTAGGCTGGATTCTTTTGCTAAAGATAAGAGTTCAGGGACGCCTTCGCTCGTGTTGGATAAGGGTTTTTCTATAAGGACACTAGCACCAGATTTGATGGCTTCTTTGGCTACGTCTAGGTGTATTGAAGTAGGCACACAAACTACAACCCCATCGCACTTGCTCTTTAATTGCTCGGATAAATTATCCGAGCAAAGGATCTCACTTCCTATTCGTTCTGTTACTTCTTGAAGCCTATCCTTACGAGTATCTACGGCCACGAGATTCTCGACGCCAAGTGCCTTTAGGTTTCCGAGGTGCCTTTTACCAATTGAACCGCAACCAACGACAATTATTCTCAAAGCCATTTCCCTGCTAAGTACGTTTATTCATCAAGATCTCTGCAAGTGCCCAATCAATAGGGTTATCAATATTTACGGAATCTTCAGCGCTCATAATCATAGCTTTGATGTTTGCCCCACTCATTGAATTGCCAGTTGTAATTACTTCCGTGCGAACTACATCTACTGAACCATTCTGTATATATGCATCACCCAATTCTTGCCTTGGCATATTATAAGGCTCCTTGAATCCAGTGGTACTAGTTGGCACGAAAGGTTCAAGGAATCCGTTTTCTATTTTCCAGGTTTTTAGAGGATGTTGCGGAGAAGATGTAACTGTCCGCACACAATCGACTTTCGGGGTTTCTAGGAATAAATTGATAGCTTTATCTATATGCGCTGCTGTTCGAAGGGGTGCAGTGGGTCTTAAATGAACCACAATATCGGGAGAATAAGATTCATTGTCTTTTAGCCAAGATAGGCAATGTAGAAATACTTCTAAATCTCTTGAAGAGTCATCTGCAAGGTGCGCGGGGCGAATAAAAGGTACCTCACAGTTGTATGTTGCCGCACATTCTGCGATTTCAGTGTCTTCGGTTGAAAGTACTAGCCTCGTAATTAAATTTGAGTTTTGAGCCGCTATTACACTGTGGGCGATCAAAGGTAGGCCAGCTAATAGTTTTATATTCTTACGAGGGATTCCTTTTGAACCGCCTCTGGCGGGGATTATTCCTAAAATATGCATCCAAATCTACACATTCTTTTTAGATTAAAGCTCAATAATTGTACATTGATTTTAGCAAATTTAGTTTTTAAGACACTCTGAATATTGAACCAATTAAAATCTATATGAGGGTATGGATTCGTAATGTGTTGTACTGATGTACAATTTGGAAAGATTATGGATTAGCTTCCGCTTCTTCCATTAGAATGAGGGAGAGCGGGGCGGTTAGCTCAGTTGGTTAGAGCGCTAGCTTCACACGCTAGAGGTCACAGGTTCGAATCCTGTATCGCCCACCAGTAGATAGCCGAGGTGGCGGAACGGCAGACGCGCTGTGTTCAGGGCGCAGTGTCCTTAGGGCGTGCGAGTTCAAATCTCGCCCTCGGCACCAAATATATATTCTGCGCTAGTAGCTCAGTGGATAGAGCGCATCCCTGCGGAGGATGAGGCCGTGGGTTCGAGTCCCACCTAGCGCGCCATTATATTCCGAATTACTATATATTCACTGAAGTTATTGTCCTGTTCTCAAGGTAACGCGAATAGAACCTTTTCTGGAGGGACGAGTGCTAAGTATTGATGACAATATCTATATGACTCAAGTTGATCGAGGCTCTGCAATGGGCGATTTCCTTCGCCTATTTTGGGTTCCAGCATTGCTGTCTTCTGAATTACCCGGACCCGATTGCGCTCCGATTAGGGTTACTTTGTTGGGTGAAAAATTGATTGCATTTCGAGATTCCTCCGGTAAGGTCGGATTGTTATTTGAGAAATGTCCACATAGAAGAGCTAGTTTATTTTTTGGGCGCAATGAAGAAATGGGAATAAGGTGCGCATACCACGGCTGGAAGTTTGATGTTAATGGCGAATGTATTGATATGCCATCGGAACCAGTAGCTTCTAATTTTCGGCATAAAATTAAGCAGACTGCTTTCGCCACTGAAGAAAAAGGAGGCCTTATCTGGGCTTATTTAGGCTCAAAAACGTCAATGCCTGAATTCCCAGCATTCCCATGGATTAATTTACCTTCTAAACAGGTTCATATAACTAAGCGATTAGAACGTACAAACTGGATTCAAGGACTCGAAGGAGGAATAGATTCCTCGCATTCTAATTTTTTGCATTCAAACCTTGAATCATTTCGCATGACTAAAGAATGGGTAGAAAAAGCTGCAAAAGCATCCGACTTACGAGCAAAATATCACGCATTGGATCGATCTCCTGTTTTTACCGCAGAGGATACAAACTACGGAGTGCGGGTGGGTGCACGACGGGATATTGGTGAAGGTAAATATTATTGGCGCTTCACCCATTGGATGATGCCTTTTTACAATCTTTTCAAGAACGGAGATAAAGCACCAGGGATGAATAGTCAGGGTATTGCTTGGATTCCGATTGATAAGACCAATTGCTGGACTATTGTGATTACGTGGAATGAGCAAAGGGAACTATCTGATGCAGATATTTCTTCAGCTGATGATTTCGCAGGCCCAGTTATTACAGGATCGTTCGAACCTGTAAGGAATATAAATAATGACTATCAGATTAATCGAGAGGATCAGATACTGAATACGTTTACTGGAATTGAGGGTATCCAAGCTCAGGACATGGCAGTGCAAGAAAGCATGGGATCCATCGTAGATCGGAATGAAGAGCACTTGGGTACAAGTGACACCGCAATTATTGCAATGAGGCGGAGGCTTCTGAAGCTTTCCTCGGATTATTCGAAAGGATATAAGCCGCCTGCTGTTAATGATGGAAGTGTATACAGAGTACGTTTTGCAGAAGCGTTAGTTGACCAAAATCAAGAATTAAGTGAAGTGGAGCGCACTAGAATGTGCCAGCATTAGGGCTTGGGAGGAAGAGTTGTCGCGATTAACAATTAATGATTTGCAATTAATGAAAAATAAAGGCGAGAAGATAGCAGCTGGTGTTTGCTACGACGTACAAATGACTAAAATTTGGGAACGTGCTGGCGTTGATCTTCTTTCTGTTGGTGATAGCGTCAGTCGAACTTTTCTTGGAATGGAAGATGATTCCGAATTTTCTTTAGATGCGATGCTTTTATTTGGTAAAGCTGTCGCTCGCGTTGCCCAAAGAGCAGTAGTAAATGTTGATATGCCTACTGTTACTTGTAATGCAGGGCCGAAAGCTGTTGAGGAGGCTGCAAAAAGAATCAAATCTGAAACTTTGGCTGATATGACAAAAGTGGATATTCGAACACAGGAAGAGGAACTTTTTGATGATGTTTTAGCCGTCATAGGTACGGGATTCCCTGTGTATCCTCAAATTGGATTTGATGTTTGGGAGCCATCACACGGTTCTACTAAAGATTTTGACCACGTAATGAAATGGTGTAATGCAGTTCAAGATGCAGGTGCGGTAATGATTGACCTGACTAACGTAAGCCATGAAATTTACTCTGCGGTTGCAAACGCTATAAAGGTTCCCGTAATTGGGGGACAATCGGGACCTGAGGCGGATGGCAGAATTTATGTAAGCTATTTATTAACAGGATACCGATCAGATTCTATTGATAAAAACGACGGGACCCCCAGCGCTGCGAAATATATCTACGAAATTGCTTCAGATGCCGTTTCAAAGATACACTCCGGAACTTGGTGAGATCCCACTGACATATATAGGAGCATTATGATTATCGATTCCCATGGCCATTACACAACGGCCCCTGCAGGTGTACAGATTTTTCGAGCTACACAGATTACATTTATGGGCAACCCTGTAAAGCATCCTGTTAATGTTTCGGACGATGAAATTCGTGCGTCACTCGAGAAGGGTCAATTAAAGCTTCAGAATGAAAGAGGTACTGATATTGCGCTTTTTTCTCCAAGAGCGTCTTGGATGGGTCATCATTTTGGAGGAGAATTAATTAGTAGATATTGGACAGAAATTAATAATGACATCATTAAGAGAGTTTGTGATTTATTCCCTGATCGATTTATACCAGTAGCATCCTTACCTCAATCCCCCGGCGTTCCGCCTGAAAAAGGGGTCGTACAAGAACTGGAGCGAGTGGTTAACGAGATGGGCTTTGTTGGATGCAATCTAAACCCTGACCCATCAGGGGGGTTTTGGTCTGATCCTCCTTTAGGAGACCGTTATTGGTACCCACTTTACGAGAAGTTAGTTGAATTAGATGTCCCCGCAATGATCCATGGGTCGGGTACTTGTAACCCCGCATTTACGACAACGGGCTCACATTATATGAATGTGGACAATACTGGATTTGTGCAAATAATGGATTCAGATATATATAAAGATTTTCCTACGATCAAATTTATTATGCCTCACGGCGGCGGTGCAATCCCTTATCAATATGCCCGTTTCAAAGGTCTAAGCATAATGAGTAAAAGAATGCCTTTCGATGAACTATTAAGCAAAATGTATTTTGATACGGCAATTTACAATCAGGCCGCCACAGAATTTTTAATCAAAACTGTAGGTGTGGACAATGTGCTGTTTGCTTCTGAAATGATTGGCGGAGTCCAAGCTGAAGATCCAGATACTGGAAGGCAGTACGATGATACAAAACCTTATATCGATGGCATCGATTGGCTAACGGAAGCGGATCGTCGGAAATTATTTGAAGAGAATGTTCAGGTAGCCTACCCGCGAATGAAGCCGTATTTGGAGAAAATCCAATAGCTGTGCTTGTTATAAATATCCTGTCATTAATTTTGAGATTTTAAAATGGCGAAGCTTGTAGGGACTTTTTTCCATTCACACGGAGGGACAACATCTTTACCCCCGGAGCTTTGGGTTGAACGCCGGAATAACAGGCCGATAAGGTCGGATGTGCCCAATGAGTCACTTGCGAAGAATACGGCAAAATCGGAGCGAGTTCATAAGGGTTTTCAGACCCTAAGGGATAAAGTACAAGAGCTCAAAGTGGACGTTCTTATCGTCTTTAGTGATGACCAACTTGAGTGTTTTGATTTTAATAATTACCCAGCGTTTGCTGTATACGTTGGTGAAAAATTTAGTAAATCTCAACGAATAATAAGATCTCCATTGATTGGTCGCCATGCTCCCCCAGGGTACGAGTTTTTAGGACACCCTAAGCTTGCTACAGAATTATTATTAGGTGTAATGTCTCGAGGTTTTGATCCTGCTTTTAGTATGAATATGCCTAAACCAGACAAGGGCCTTGCTGGAGGCATAATAAGATCTGCTGAAGAGCTTACCAATTTTACGACGCCAATTGTTCCCATAATGATGAACTTATATTTTGCTCCGCAGGTTACAGGCATGCGGAGTTATTTGTTCGGCAAGGCTGTTCGTGAGGTCATTGACGAATTTGATCAAAACATTCGTATTGGAGTAGTCGCTTCAGGAGGGTTATGGCATACGCCTGGGATGCCCAATGCTTGGCTAAACACCGAATTTGATCATAAGACGCTAGATTTGTTAGCCAAAGGAGACGCCCGTGGAATGGCGGAACATTTTGATAGTTACGTTATTCCGGAAGATGACTTGAGTCAGGATATTTCAACTCAGATTCGCGTTAATACTGGTATGCCCTCTTTAGGTGGACCAGCATTTGGAACCCGTGAAACATGTGCATGGATTGCAGTTGCTGCAGTATCTGAGGGGAGTGCTATTAATATCGTTGATTATATTGATGTTTTCGCCTCACCTGTTGGTAATGCGTTTGCATATTGTGAGAGCTTTATTTAGGGAACATTCCTATAATTTCTTCAATTTTAGGATTGTACCTTTGATGCCCATGGTAAATCATCCTAGCTTGATTTCTATCTGGAGTGTAATAAACGCTTTCTTGAGTCATCATGATGCATTCGTTTTCTTCTGGAATTCGAAACACATTCATGGGGTCACCCCCGTCTTTTACTACGTCAATCGCTTCAAATAGCATTTGCCGGAACTGTATTACTCCTATATCTGATTCACCCAGCCTTTCAATTGTTCTATTTGTCACTGGTCCCTGTGTCACCCATGCCATGAAGTCTTGAGGCAGCGGAACCTCAAGATTGAGCTCTCCATTGATGTATAAAGGAATTTCGTAGTAAGGAACTACTTCTTGGGGAGGTACATCCACTTCAGAGGGGAATTGATATCGTGTATACACGACATGGAGGGTATTGTAATCATCAATCGGAACTCTAATCTGAAATTCTGTGCTGGTAGTTCCTGTAGTGGAGCGCAAAATATTTGGAAAAACCCAAGGATGCCCCACTTTCCAAATATCATCTTCCTCAGATGTGCCTTCAACAACACGTTTTTTGAATACCCCATGGGCAAATTTCTCAAAACCAATCTTTTGATGAGGACGAGCCATTGCGACTCTCCATGGGGGGACTTCGGCCCCTGTTTTTTGAGCTAAATAAAGACCGTAGACGCCATGCAACCATTCTGCATGAACAGGGTCGGTAGAGTTCTCTTGGCATTGAACCCAATTGCATGGGAGTATAGTGAATCCTATATCCCGCCATGCATGTTCTGTAACAAAAAGATCCCATCGGGGAACAAGGGGTGCTGGGGAAGGCCCTAAATAGGCAAATAGCAATCCACCTAATTCTTCTACCGGATAGGCAACTACATTGACTTTTTCTTTAAATCTGCCGTCAGGCCTTACTGTTTCTTCGAATGGTTGTTCAATGCATTGACCCTCTTTGTTTAACATCCATCCGTGATACATACATCGGAGGCCATTCTCTTCAGGTATTCCATAAGAAAGATCTACACGCCGGTGAGGACAAAACCTATCAATGAGCCCTATTTCCCCAGATTTGTCTTTGTACAGAACAAGGTCCTCACCAAGTAGCCTAACCGGTTTAGTTGGTTTTTCATTCAATTCAGCTGCCGCAGCTATAGGATGCCAATAACGCCGAAGTAACTCCCCCATTGGAGTACCTTTTCCAACCTGAGTTAGTAATTCGTTTTGTTCTTGAGTTAGCATGACATCCTCAAATGGTCGAATATGGAGACATTAGCATATTTTTGAGGAAATTATTTAATAATTGAGTAGGAGGAATAATGACTAAATACGGCTTTGAGGATCATTGTTGGCAAGATGTAATTAGCCCAGAAGACTTATATTTATATCGTCATTATGAGAGAGATTTGTATATAGGTGAACGACCTGCGCTTTTGGCGATAGATCTCTACAACATGGCCTATCAAGGAGGGGCGGGTGCAATACATGAAATTGCAGAGAAATTTCCCAGCGCATGCGGGGATTTTGCTTGGAATGCTATAGATCCTACTAAACAGCTTTTTTCAATGATGAGATCTCGAGGGCTTCCTGTTTTTTACACTACAGGAGAGGATCGCCAGGAATCTAGGCCAAACAAAGTACGCGCTACTAATCGGCAATCGACAAATACAAGTGAAAACCCTTTTGAAATTTTTGACTCGTTTAGTCCTGAACCAGAAGACACAATTATTTATAAGCAAAGAGCAAGCGGATTTTATGGCACTCCTTTAATGGCTCACTTAACCCAAGCTGGCATTGATACAGTGATTGTCTGCGGTGAGAGTACAAGTGGTTGCGTGAGAGCTTCAGTAGCGGATGCTTATTCGAACGGCTTGCACGTTGTGATTGCTGAGGAATGTGTATTTGATCGAGGACTGCTTTCACACAAAATTAATTTATTTGATATGCATCATAAATATGCGGACGTAATGCACTTAGACGAAATTGCTGAACGGCTAGAAGTATTTCCAGAAATATAACTATTAATAAAGAGCCTTCAATTTATATTGAAGGCTCTTTATTAATTATGATTTAGCTTGTTCTACTGCCTCTTCCATTCTTCGATGGAGTTCTCCCACAAGAGGGATAGCTGGTCCATACCTATCTGATTCCCACGTAGCTCCGCCTTTGTGATATTGGGCTCGCGTGTTGCGATTCAGCTCGACGCTGTTTTTAGCCCAATTGGGATCAGTCCACGTTTCAGCTGGTGCACCTCCTCCGTACAAAATATCCCCCATTTGAGTAGGATCCCTGAAAACATTCATAGGATCTCCACCGTCTTCAACAATCTTAATGTTTTCGTCAATTTGTTTGCGTAAAAAGACTACGGGGATATCAGTCCTCCCAAGATTTTCTGCAGTTCGATCAGTCAGCGGTCCTTGAGACCACCATCCAACAAAATCTTGATTGAGGATACAATCGAGAATTGGCTTTCCGTCTTCATCCCAAACGGGGACTTCATAATAAGGAACAAAATCTTGCTTTGGTGCTTCAACACCAGGAGGAGCAGCGTAGCAGTTATAATTTATGTGGTATGTGTGTTCATCATCAATAGGTACTCGGATTTGAAATTCACTCCATGGAGCCCCTGCAGCATTTTGCTCAGTATAGAAGGGGAAAATGACCGTAGAGTGCCGAGTTTTTTTATCTTCAGCAGCGCCTAGCTCTTTGGAGTAGAGTATTCCTTTTTCCATCCCGTACTCAGTTTCATGTACGTATAGATCTTTAATGCCATGCGCAGCATTGTGAAAATTCTTACTCATGCGTTCTAAGCGATCAGTATCACCCATTTTTTGCAGTGAGTATTCGAATAAATGGCCATGCAAGTAAACCCCATGTGCAGGATCACCTGTATTTTCTTGGCATTGTAGCCAATTTGCGTTTAAGACGGCGTAGCCAATTTGTCTTACAGAATTGGGCCACACAAATAAATCCCAAGGCGGTAGCAATGGAGCTGGATTTGGCCCCATATAAGCAAATAGCAGGCCGCCCATTTCTTTAACGGGATATCCTGAAAGCTTTATTCGGTCTTTGAACATATCGGGTCGTGCTTCTAATGGGGCTTCTATGCATGAACCTTGTGAGTCATAAAGCCATCCGTGGTAAGGGCACCGAAGTCCATTTTCGTCGGGAATACCGTAACGTAAATCTACAGCCCTATGTAGACATCTTTGGCCGATAAGCCCTACATTCCCTGATTTATCTTTGTAGCACGTGAGATCTTCTCCGAGAAGCCTTACTGGTTGCACAGGGTCTTCATCCAGCTTGGCAGATGGCATAAACGGGAGCCAGTAGCGCCTGAAAAGTTCCCCCCCGGGTGTTCCGGGGCCAACACGCGCAATACGATCATTCATGTCTTGGGTTAGCATATTTACCCTCCTACATTGAATATCTAATTCGCGCGGAGCATACCACTATATAGTTAAGTTGTAGAGTACAGGTTTTGGCCCTAGGTATTACATCAATTTACGGATGCGCTTTACTTGATCAGATAATACGCCTACTACTTTGTCAATTTCTTCCTCAGTAGTATTGGGGCTTAGGCTGAGTCGCAAACTTGCTCGCGAACGCTCATCAGTAATTTTCATTGCTCGCAAAACATGAGAAGGCTCTAGTGATCCTGCACTACACGCACTACCAGAAGACGCATAAATACCTTCAAGGTCTAGTGCCATTAACAAAGGCTCTGATTCGATTCCTTCGAAAGAAATATTAACGTTATTGGGTAGCCGGTGCTCCAGAGTACCGTTGATATGTACGCCTTCAATTCTTTCACATAAACTAGCAAATAATTTATCTCTCAGTGCAACACATTTTTTAGAATTCTCCACGCGGCGGTATTCTGCTTCCTCAAGTGCAACGCTCATAGCTACTATTCCTGCCACATTTTCAGTACCTGCTCGCCTCTCACGCTCTTGTGCACCACCTGCCTGTGTTGGTACAAATGGTGTGCCTTGGCGTATATAAAGCAGCCCTACGCCTTTAGGACCATGGAATTTATGAGCGGATAAGCTCATAAGGTCTACGCCGAGATCATCCACATTAATGGATAGTGCCCCCGGTGCCTGCACAGCATCTGTGTGGAAGTAGATTGAATGCTGCAATTCATCTGCTTTTTGGCGAATTACATCTGATATTTTCTTAATAGGTTGAATAGTTCCTATTTCATTATTTGCGAGCATTACGCTTACCAAAACAGTGTCTTCACGTATTGCGCTTAATACAGAATCTGGTGAGATTAACCCGTTAGCTTCTGGTTTTATGTAAGTGACTTCATAGCCTAGTAGCTCTAGTAACTTTGTAGCATGTAAGAGGGCATGGTGTTCTATTGCAGTTGTGACAATGTGCATGCCAATTTTTTTTTGGGCAAACGCGACACCCATAGTGGCTGCGTTATCTGATTCAGTCCCACCACTAGTAAAAACAATTTCACTCGGACGAGATCCTAATACTCTGGCACACCTATTCCTTGCTTGATCAAGTCCACGCCTAGCGCTTTGGCCTAACGAATACAGGCTAGAAGGATTACCGTACTCTTCATAAAGATATGGATTCATTGCTGCTACGGCTAAAGCAGACATGGGAGTAGTAGCAGCATTATCTAAGTAAATAAATTCACTCAAAATTGGTCATTGCCCTCTTGTGAATTCCGTAGTAGTAGGCACTAGGATATATCGTGAATAAGAGTGATGAAAGAGCTATGGTCGGGGTGCCGGGATTCGAACCCGGGGCCTCTACGTCCCGAACGTAGCGCGCTACCGGACTGCGCCACACCCCGAGTACTTGTACTCGCAATGAGGGAATTCTAGCATACGTATGGGGCATAAAATTAAAGTTAATATCTCTGCGTCAATTTTGATTTGTATTTAAGAACTCTCCGATGATGTCTAAGTCTTTTATAGTTTCTAATGAACGCCAAAATGCATGGCTTTTCAGAGCTGCCAATTTCCCTTCCTGTGCCAAATCGGGAAATACTTTGGTTTCGTGATCACCTATATCTGGGAAAAGCTCAATTGTTTCTTTATTCAATAAATAGGCACCACTATTTATCCAGTAAGGAAGTAGTGGTTTTTCTCTAAATCCTGTAACTGTATCCTCGTTCGTATCAACGACGCCGTACTGGCTGACCATAGGAGTTAGTGCAATAGTGGCCATTGCTTGTTCGTTGCTATGAACAGCACAGAGATCATCAAATGAAATATTAGTGTAAATATCACCGTTACTTGCATATACCAAAGAATCATTTAACCCTGCTTCGTAGTAGCCATGCTTAAAGGCACCCCCTCTCCCTAAAGGAGACTTTTCTTTAATGCACCGTACATCAAGGCCGTTTACTGGCTGGGAAGCAAAGTAATCGTTTATGACATTATGGAGGTACCCAGTCAGCAAAAAGGCTTTATTTATACTGTTATCACGCAGCCACTCGAGCTGATACTGAATAATCGGCTTTCCATTGACCAAAACCATCGGCTTGGGCCTGTTGTCCGTAAGCGGGCGTAATCGTTCACCTTTTCCGCCTGCAAGAATTAATGCTGTAGTAGGTTTTTCCATTACCATAATATGCGAGTCTATGATGTACTTTGCTTCGGGTAAATATCTATGGACTGCTGCCTAAATCCTCGATTCATTTTATACTCAATTAAAGCAGATGTGAGACGGAGAATGATGGATATCCCTGTTAGTTCTGATGTAGTTGTTATAGGTGCTGGTCCCGCAGGAGCTCGCACTGCAGAACGCTTGGCGTCTATGGGCTATCAGGCTTTGCTATTAGAGCGTGAAAAAGTGATTGGTGAGCCAGTGCATTGCACCGGAGTTGTTTCAACCGAATGCTTCGAGCGTTACGAGCTACCAGAAGAGTTAATTCTTCGAAAAATTAACTCCTTTGTACTTCGCTCTCCTAGTGGCCGAGCCGTTCAAATTAAAAGAAAGCAAACGCAAGCGTATGTACTCGATCGAGTAGAGTTGGATCAAGAGCTCGTCAATCGCGCAGTTCGTTCAGGTGTAAGCCTATATACCGAAATGGATGTTCGTGATGTTTCTTGGGAAGATGGCAAAGCACAAATCTCTTGCAAAATTGGATCAAAAGAGTACCAAATTCAGTCAAAAATAGCGGTTGTTGCGACTGGCTACGGATCACCTTTATCTAGAAAACTTGGGTTAAGTCAATTTGATTCGTACGTAAGTGGATCTCAGGTTATTGTAGATGCAAAAGGAATAGATGAAGTTGAAGTTTTTACCGGTTCTTCATTAGGCAAAGGTGGTTTTGGCTGGATAGTCCCTTGGCGTGAAAATAAGGCATTGGTTGGTTTGCTAACAAGAGAACACACGGTTTCGTATATGCATGCACTAATAAATAAATTGCAAGATCAAGGAAGAATAGGTTCTATTCTCAAGACCTATAGAACGAGAGCTATTCCTGTCGGAATCCCTCGCAAATCTGTGATAGATGGAATACTAGCTGTGGGGGATATTGTGTCACAAGCCAAGCCAACTAGTGGTGGAGGGATTCACTATGGAATGATGGCTGCTGATTTAGCTAGTACTACTATCAGTGATGCGCTAATTCAGGGAGATTTCTCAGCGCAAGCTTTGATGCCTTATCAAGAGCAATGGCATGCAGTACTCGAGCATGAGCTGAATCAAGGAGTTAAGTTGCGAGAGTTGATTGAGCAACTGCCTGATATAGTGATCGAGCAATTACATCGACTATTGTCGATTCCTGGAGCAAAACGTCTTCTTTCATCCTCTACATTTGATTGGCATAGCAGCTCTTTGACTCAAGTTTTAGAGAAATTACAGTTTCGTCGCAGAAATTTTAGTAATGACTAGTAATGCAAATCCTTTAGTTTCGGTGATTTTACCGACCTTTAATGAGCGAGAGAACCTCAAGGATTTGATTCCATTGATTTTCGCTGTGCTTAAGGAATATTCCTGCGATGTAATAGTAGTGGATGATGCTAGCCCAGATGGTACCGCAGAAATTGTTGAAAGCTTGCAACCCTCATATCCGTTCTTAAAACTTATTAAGCGCCCTGGTAAAAATGGACTATCTAGTGCAGTATTTGAAGGCTGTGATGCTTCCGTTGCAGAATGGGTCGTTATTATGGATTCTGATTTCTCACATGATCCATATGAAATCCCAGGGATGATTAACAAGGCAATGGGCGGGTTTGATGTAATTATTGGCTCGCGTTTTACTGAGGGATCTGCCTTTATAAATCAGCCATGGATGAGGATTCAAATTAGTAAAATATTTAATTTGAGTGCACGTTTATTACTCCGATTACCTTATCGAGATTTATTAACAGGATTTGCAGTGTGCCGGCGTAGGGAAATTACTCAAATGCCTACTCGTTATTCTGCCTCTGGCTTTAAATGGCTGCTAGAGTTGTTAGCTACTCAAAAAAACTTGAAAACCTATGAATGGGCAGTTACATTTCATGAACGAAAATCAGGGAACTCAAAAGCCAATTTGAGTGAAGTGTTAGCTTTTGTAAAATTGTGCCTTCAAATAATGAAATCGAACCTGCGCTCAGCTAGATAGTGCGCATGTTTTTTTTAATCCTTAAGGTCGCCCAGAGAGTCGAAGGAACATCTTTCCATGCGCGAACTTTTGAGCCTTCTGCAACATGCTTCCATTCAACAGGAATTTCTGCGACAGAAAAATTGAATTTTTTGGCAACTGCAAGAACTTCTAGGTCGAACGCCCATCCTGTTTCAGCAACTTTAGCTGAGATTTTATTCCAAGCTACCGCTTTGAATGCTTTGGCTCCACATTGTGTATCTGAGTAGGGCAGTCCAAGAAAAGACTTGATCCATATCCTTGAACAGACACTTATTACTCGCCTAATGAGTGGCTGAGTATTCCCTATCTGATTGCCATTGAATCGATCGGCGATGGCAATATCCGATTTTTTGAGCGCTGCTATGAGTTTTTGAGTTTCTTTGGCACCCACCATATTGTCGGCATCGACATAGGCAATCAAAGATCCTTGTGCACTATTCATTCCCTGTATGATGGCACCCCCTTTTCCAAGAGGATTTTCAAACTCAATAAGTACAACTTCTTGGGAGCTACCTTGGATTGAGGCTACTACTTCTCTAGTAGAATCATGGCAGCCATTCAGGACAACGATTATTTCAAATTGCCCTTTATGCGTGCCACTAAAACTAGATAGATATTCTTCTAGTGTGGGTTTTATTCGGTCCTGCTCATTGTAAGCAGGAATAACGATCGAGAGTTCAAGTGCCATCATTCGCCGCTGATTTAACTAATTTTGCGTAACTATTTAATAATCTTTTGATACCTACATTACCGACAAATGCTACGGTAATTTCGAAATCTCCAGGTCGTTCAGAACAATTCACTACAATCCCTTCTCCAAATGATGCATGTGAAACTTTATCACCTGCCTTGAAAGGATAAGCGATTTCTTCATTACGTGGCATTTCTACGACGTTCTCTATTTTAATCGCATGTGCTTTGCTGGATCTTGCCATTCGAGGCGTCTGTATCAACTGCAATGGTATATCCCGTAAGAAACGTGACCCAATGGCCGGGCTAGTCATTCCATACATGCGTCGACGAATAGATCTTAATAGGTATAAACGGGATTGAGCCCTGGTAATTCCGACGTATGCAAGTCGTCGTTCCTCTTCAATTTGGTCAGGGTCATCCATTGATCTTGCGTGAGGTATTAAACCTTCTTCCATTCCGATCATGAATACTACTGGGTATTCGAGGCCTTTTATTTGATGTAGTGTGATTAATGTTAGATATTGCTGCTCATTTTCTTCCAATGAGTCTTGCTCAGAGACTAATGTCGCATTTTCAATGAATGAAGGTAGGCTCTCTTTTGAGACGAGCCCGTTAAAATCTGTGGCTAACCCGCGTATTTCGCGAATATTATCTAAACGATCTTCTGCGTCTGGTTCGTCCGATTGCAAAAGGTTCTTTTTATATCCAGTCTGGTCCATTACAGCATCGATGAGCTCTGCTAATTCGAGTTCATTTGCTAAATCTTTTAGATTGTTAAGTAAAGTGATGAATTCACATAATTGCTTTTGTTGTCGATTATTGAATGGCATCTGTAGGGTGGAGGATTGATCGTTAATTAACTGTAGTGCTGTGTACGGAGGGATTTCAAGATTTCTTGACCAGCTGATCAATTCGTCGAATGTGCGCTTTCCTATTGCTCGAGAGGGTACGTTGATGATTCTTTCCAGACTTATCTCGTCATAAGGATCTTGCAGAAGCCTTAGGTAGGCGAGTAAGTCTTTTATTTCCTTGCGTTGATAAAAACGGACTCCCCCTACTAATTTGTAAGGTATTCCATAACGAATACATGCTTCTTCTAAGGCTCGAGATTGAGCATTGACTCGATACGTGATGACACAGTCTCTTAAATTGAACCCTTCTTCTTCGATTAGACGTTGTACTTCGGTTATGGCACCTGTAGCTTCTTCCTCCTCCGTGTAGGCCTCGGTAATGAAGACAAGTTCTCCTTCAGGATTGTCAGTAAACAACTCATGATCAATACGTTTTTGATTCGGACGAATTACGTTTTTTGCTGCTTCTAAGATATTGCCAGTAGAGCGATAATTTTGGGATAAATGTATGATCTTTGTTTCGGGATAATCCTTTTGAAATGACAGGATATTCGTTATATCTGCGTTTCTCCATGAATATATTGATTGGTCGGGATCCCCGACAACTGCAAGATTTCGATGAGATTTAGTAATTTCACGTGAAATTTGATATTGGGCGGTATTAGTATCCTGAAATTCATCCACCATTAAATATTGGTATCTCTGTTGATATTTATCTCTAATCTCATCAGAATTCTTAAGTAATTCCACGGTACGAGACAGAAGATCATCAAAATCAAGACCGTGATTTTGCATGAGTAATTTTTGATATTCGGTATAGACACGACTGACAATTTCTTCAAAGTACCCCGAAGCGGCATTTGATAACGCCTCAGGCCCTAGAAGTTTCGATTTTGAGGAACTAATCGTGGATAAGATTGCGCGTGGCTGAAATCTCTTAGGGTCTATCTGAGTAATCTCCATTGATTGCTTGATCAGATTCAATTGGTCATCGTCATCCATAATCACAAAATCTTGTGGAATCCCAATGGCCTCGCCGTCACGTCGAAGAATCATTGCTGAAAAAGAATGAAATGTTCCCGCTTTTAAATACTTAGACTTTTCGCCCATCAAGCGCTCTAGACGATTGCGCATTTCGCGAGCCGCTCGATTGGTGAAAGTAACCGCAGCTATTTGGCTTGGGTAAACACCTATTTGATTTAAATGTGCAATCCGATGTGTTATGACCCGCGTTTTCCCTGACCCAGGGCCCGCCACAATTAGAAGCGGTCCTTCAATGTGTTGGACCGCTTCTAATTGTGCTGGGTTCAATGCACGGGTTGAATCAAATATAGCCTCTGTCATAGAGAGTACTTCTAGGACACGCCGTAAAGGGCGTTAGGATTGGCAGTTAATATTTTTTCTACATCGGATGACTTTATGTCAGAACGGGATCGTAGATTTTGGACCATATGGGTCTGTGCAGAAGGGTCCGCATCCAAGCGCTCGTTTGTCCCAATAGAATGATGACCATAATCAGTACCAGTGACTAAATGGTCGGCGCCAATTATGTCCAATAGATAAGGCATGTCTTCAGCAACTTCGATTGAAATCCACATGTTGTATTCATCAAACAATTTAGGTCCAAAAAACTTTGGATCCACTTTCATGGTTCCTGCTAATTGGTACAGAGCAAAAGGAATCCAAGATGCTCCTGTTTCAATAAATCCGAAGCGTAAAGTTTTGAACATTTCAGGAATTCTGTTATGCACCAAATTCCTGAATGCCGAGATGGGAGGTAGGCGACCGTGAGTAAATGTATGACTACGGACTGGATCTATTAGGCTATTGAGCGCAGGCGCACCTTGACCTTGATGTATACATATTCCTAGGCCTAGGGACTGGGCCTCCTCATATACGGGGAAAAAATATGGATCGTCAAGCATGCGATCTTTTTCAATTCCACGAAAAAATACCCCGCAGGCTCCATTTTTTTTGCCATAGCGCATTTCTTCGATAGTTGCGTCAATATCACGTAAGGCCGGTACAAGTACCCAGTGGATTCTATTTTCCGATTTGCTAAAAACATCGGCCATATAGCGATTGTAGGCTTTTGCTAAAGCTACTTCATAAGCAGGTTCATCAGTTAGATATCCTAGGAATAAAGTTGGATATACAACTTGTGCATCAACATGAGTAGCGCGCATGCCTTCAAATCGCATTGGGATGTCTGTTAATTCTCGAGCAGGCACATCAGCTCTACCCCTCACTCTTGTCTGTGAAGTAGGAGTGACGAAGGTGTTTCCAGCACGTCCAGCAACTTTAGGAAAAATTTGACCGTCAATTAGCCACATATGATCTGCTGTTCCGTATTGAGTATCGTCCGGAACACTAACTATTACGGGGCGACGGGAATGCCATTCTGGCTCAAGGTAATCCCACATTTGTAGAGGTTCTGCGATATGCGTATCTGCATCTAAGATCCCTGCCATAATCGGTTACTCCTTTATTGCACTATTGAAATCACCATGAGTTCCGCCAGTTTTTTCCACTAGATGGATATCACTTATGATCATACCCCTATCAACCGCTTTGCACATATCATAAATTGTCAGAGCGGCTATATTAACTGCAGTTAATGCCTCCATTTCTACTCCAGTTTTGTAATCTGTGGATGCTTCTCCAATAATCCTTAGTTCACCTTCATTCCCCGTGATTTCAAAATCAACTGAGATTTGATGCAACGGGATTTGATGAGCTAATGGGATCAAATTCCAAGTGTTTTTTGCAGCGTTGATTCCTGCAAGGCGCGCTACAGTGAAGACTTCGCCTTTTTTAATTTTCCCCTCTTGAATCAGAGCCAATGTATCTTTTGCCATAGTAATTAGACCTGCAGCTTTGGCAGTTCTAGCAGAATCAGGCTTGGAACCAACATTAACCATTTGAGCTGTCCCTTGATCTGTGAGGTGGGATAATTTCTTTTCATGTTCGTTTGCCATTATTTTTTTTGCTCCATTGCCTCAACTGCTAATCGATCTGCTTTTTCATTCCATGTGTTCCCTGCGTGACCTTTTACCCAAATGAACTTCACATCTCTTGATTTAACCAGGCTATCAAGCGCCCCCCATAAATCTTTATTCGCATTGCGCTTCCAGCCTAAATTCATAGTGTTGACAATATATTGACTGTCAGAATTGATAACTGAGGATGAACCTTCTGGAGTGGCTTCTAAGCCCCTTATTACAGCGGTCAATTCCATCCGATTATTTGTTGTAGCGGCTTCTCCGCCCGAAAGGTCGTACCGGTTTTGATTTTCAAGCAGTACAACCCCCCACCCACCAGGGCCAGGGTTACCACTGCATGAGCCATCAGTGTAAATCTCGAATTTGCTCATGTTGATTACCCTCCAATTTGAAACATTTCAATTTTTCTTTGACCCGCAGTTGGCGAATTAGGTGAATTTCTTAATTCAGAGTAACGATCTGTTCTGTTCTCCCAAATATTTCGTATTCGGGTAAGTAATTCAGTATTTGATTCACCCGCGCGCAATGGCGTTTTTAAATCGATTCCTGAGTTGGCGAATAAGCAGGTAAAGAAAAATCCTTCAGGGGATAACCTAGCTCTTGTGCAGGATTGACAAAAGGGCTGAGTTATCGAAGATATGAACCCAATTTCCCCATCACCATCTAAGAATTTCCATCTTTCTGCCACTTCACCTACGTAATTTGCATCAACGGGCTCAATTGGAAAAATTTTGTTGATAGATTCGCAAAGTTCTTTTGATGGCACAACTTGATCACGTGCCCATCCATTAACATTGCCTACATCCATGAATTCTATAAATCGTAATATATGCCCTGAACCTTTAAAGTACTTGACTAAATCGAGAACTCCATTGTCGTTTACCCCTCGTTCAATTACTGCATTGACTTTTACTGGCAAACCCAAATCCTCAGCGGCTTTGATACCGTTCAACACTACGTCAGGCTTGTAGCCCTTGCCATTCATTTTTGCAAATATATCTTCATCCAAGCTATCAAGGCTTACTGTTATTCGGCGTAGACCAGCTTTTTGTAGTTTTTCTACTTGCTCAGCTAATAAATACCCGTTAGTAGTCAGAGTTAAGTCTTCTATCTCCTCAATATTACTCAATTGCGCAATGAGTTTATCTATGTCACGTCTAACTAAAGGCTCCCCTCCAGTAATTCTGACTTTGCGGACTCCTAGGTGTATAAAAATCTCTGTAAGCCTTTTAATTTCTTCATAAGAAAGGACTTCCTCTCGATTGAGGAAATGGTATTTTTCGCCAAAAATTTCTGATGGCATGCAGTAGGTACAGCGAAAATTGCATCTATCCGTAACAGAAATGCGAAGATCCCGCAAAGGGCGACCGAGTAAATCATTAACTTGGTTACCCATCAGATGCCTCCTTCACTTTGTAGCAGTTGAATCATTTTTTTAGTTGCCATTCCTCGATGACTAATCAAATCTTTTTGCTCTGGAGATAATTCCGCCATAGAGACCTGAGAATTATCTACTAAGAAAATAGGATCATACCCGAAACCATTTAAGCCTATTGGTTTGTGAGCGATTGATCCTTCACATTTACCTTCAGAGAGTATTTCACTCCCATCAGGTCTTGCTAAAACTAGAATAACCCTGTACCTGCATGTTCTTTTTTCAGTAGGAACATCAACCAATTCTCTCAATAATAATTGGACTCGGTCTTCATCTGACAGATTTGTGCCACCGTACCTTGCGGAGTAAACACCGGGGCGTCCATCTAGTGCATCTACTTCAATTCCTGAATCATCTGCAAGCGAGTCAATGCCTGTAGCTTTTGCAAAAGCATGGGCTTTTAAGCGTGCGTTTTGCTCAAAAGTATTCCCTGACTCTTCGACATCTAGATTGACGCCAATACTTGCAGGGGTAAGTATTTCATGATTTATGCCATTTAGAAGCCGTTTAAACTCTAAAATTTTATGAGCATTGTTAGTAGCAATTAGTAGGGAGTTACGCAAAATACTTAAATATTAACAGAGATATAAATATATTTTTTGTCAGGTTTTACACATTAGAGGATTCAGGAATGCTCATTATGTATAATTCATCCATGATTACAAAATCTTTACGTGACATAGAGTTGCTAAAAGAGAACTCCTTAAAGGAGTTGAATGAAATTAATACTCTCGATGCGTTAGATGCTTGGAGACTCCAGTATTTAGGGCGTTCTGGAAGCCTGACTCAATTACTACGATCAGTATCGGAATTACCTGTGGAGCAAAGGAAAACGGTGGGTTCTGCGGCTAATGCAGTGAAAGTTGCGTTAGAAGATCAATTGCATCTGCATCGGGAGGCTATTGAATTTGATAGCTTAGCTAAAGATGGGCAAGATTTTGTAGATATTTCTTTGCCGGGACGTAATGGATTGCTAGGTCGTTACCACCCTTCGACGTTAGTCATTCGAGAGATTAGTGCAATTTTTGCAAATATGGGATTTCAAATAATTGACGGCCCTGAAGTTGAATGGGATCGATACAATTTCGAAATGCTGAATATTCCTCAGGATCATCCTGCTAGAGATATGTTTGATACGTTTTGGCTAGATATAAATCGCCAGGATGACGGGGCATTCACGACTCTTCTCAGGACACATACTTCGCCAATGCAGGCTCGAGTAATGGAATCAAATGACCCTCCAGTTAGGGTTATTATTCCAGGTAAGTGTTATAGATATGAGGCCACTGATGCAACACATGAATCGCAATTCCACCAAATTGAAGGTCTTGCTGTAGACAAAGGGATAACTTTTGCAAATCTTAAACATACCTTGTTTGAATTTGCTCGCCAAATGTTTGGAGCTGACACCAAAGTTCGCTTTCGCTGCGACTATTTTCCTTTTGTTGAACCTGGGGTGGATATGTCCATTGAATGGAAAGGCAAATGGTTGGAAATTTTGGGAGCTGGAATGGTTCACCCGAACGTTTTACGTGCAGTTGGGTATGACCCCTCAATCTACTCAGGATTTGCTTTTGGAATGGGTCCCGAACGGATAGCAATGCTGAAATATGGTATTAATGATATAAGGCATTTCCTGCAGAATGATATTCGCTTTCTGAGGCAGTTCTAAATTAATTCCGTAGCTATAGAGGCTACGATACAAATGTGAATGAAATGATGATTCCTGATACCGAAAGAGAACGTCTATATTACCGGTGGTATGAATTAAATTTACTTTACTACGATGCTGTTCGAAGGGATGTGGTTGAGTCGGAAATATTGGCTACGAAAGTGATGGCCGATATTGCTTGGGATGCCTATATTGAAACTATTTCAGACTTGAATGGTCCTAGAAAGGAGTAATTGTGAAGAAAAACTTCCTTTCAATAGATGACGTATCTGATGAAGAGCTGACTTGGCTGGTAGATAAGAGTATTGAGTTTGCAAATCGTTCTGATAGTACTACCCCTTTTCTAGGGAAAATTGCTGCAATGATTTTTGAAAAGCCTTCATTACGCACTAAGGTTTCTTTTGACATTGCATGTTATGAACTTGGTGGTCATGGAATTTATTTAAGTTCTGACGAAGTAGGTTTAGACCTGAGAGAACCAGTTGAAGATGTGGCTAAAGTTTTATCTAGCTGGGCTGCATTGATTGTTGCTCGAGTCAATTCGCATAGTACTTTAGATCGGCTATCAGTCTCATCTTCAATCCCTGTAATTAATGCTCTGTCAGATATAGAGCATCCGTGTCAAGCATTAGCGGATATTTTGACAGTAAAGCAAAAATTCGGGTCGATCCAAGGCCTCAATATCGCGTATGTGGGAGATGCGAATAACTGTGCTCTTAGTTTAGGGCTTGCAGCTGTGTCTCAGGGTGCAAATTATAAAATCATTTCCCCTGAGGCATATGGATTCAGCGCGAATGATCAACATAAAATCTTGGCGAGAGCTTCAGGCCAAAAGAACGGTGAGGTCGAGTTTTACACTGGTACTTCCCCTAAAGATGCGATTGAGGGATCTCATGTGATTTACACTGATGTCTGGACCAGTATGGGGCAGGAATCTGAAACTGAAACGAGGAAATCGGCTTTTCAAGGTTTCCAAGTGAACGAAAAATTGCTTGAGCTAGCGGATCGTGAAGCGATTGTATTGCATCCAATGCCAGTTCACTATGGCGAGGAAATGTCTTTAGGAATGCTAGATCATTCCCAGTCTAGAGCATATCAGCAAGCCGAAAATAGATTGCATGCTCAGAAGGCTATAATTACCTATCTAATGTCTAGCGTATAGAAGGTTCTCAAATGAGAAATCCAGAGGCAATTCCGCTGATAGCCATTGTTGGCCGGCCAAATGTTGGTAAATCAAGCTTATTCAACGCCTTGGTTGGTAGGCGCAGCGCGATTGTGGCTGAGGAAACAGGTACCACCAGAGATAGGTTGATTTCACCCGTTGAATTTGAAGGTCATCATTTTCTGCTTGCAGATACTGGCGGATTGGTACCACAGCCTGAAACTGAGATAGAAGCTCATATAGAGGCTCAGGTAAACGAAGCACTAGAAGTTGCAGATGCAATATTGCTTGTCACAGACGTGCGAACGGGTCCGATATATGCAGATCAAGAAGTAGCTCGAAAATTACGTCGTACCGATAAACCGGTAGTTGTAGCAGTCAATAAGGCCGACAATCTTAAGCTCGAGAATATGATGCCGGAGAGTTATGCTCTTGGACTTTCTGACTTAGTTGCAGTGAGCGCTCTACATCGGAGAGGACTTGGAGAATTGATGGATTCTCTATTGTCAGTCATTGATTTACCTCTACAGGCTGAAGAATCGATTGATATGCCTCGCTTTGCCATTGTTGGTCGCCCGAATGTCGGTAAATCTGCAATTGCAAATGCAATTTTGAATGAAGAACGATCTATAGTCAGTGACATACCTGGCACTACAAGGGATGCATTGGATTCAGAGTTTGTATTTGAGGATAGCAAAATTCTCCTAATAGACACTGCGGGAATACGTCGGAGGGGAGCGATTGAGCCGGGTGTTGAAAAATTTAGTGTTTTGCGTTCTGTTACCTCTATTCACCGTTCCGATGTAGCTATATTGGTTTTGGATGCTAACCAGCCTGCTACTGACCAAGACCTACATATTGCGGGCCAAGCGGCAGAAGCGTTTAAATCCGTCTTGGTGGTAGTAAATAAATGGGACCTTGTAGAAACAGACGATATAAGAAGGGAAGAGAAGCGGTTCACTTACATGCTACGCTCGCGGTTCCGGTTCATACCAGATGTTCCCATTGTCTTTACATCTGCAATCAATAAATCAGGGATTGACACTTTGCTCACTGAAGGGCTTCGTTTGTTTCATAAACGCAACCAATGGGTGGATTCGTCACATCTTTCCCGAATTGTCACAGATGCAATTTCACGCCACCTACCCCCATCTGTCGGCCCTACAGGATCCTTGAAACTGTATAGAGTTAAGCAGGACTCGATAAGACCACCTACGTTTGTTTTTTACGTCAATAATACGTCTAGAGTCCATTTTTCATATGAACGATACCTTGCAAATACGATTCGTGACGAATTCGCATTCTATGGAGTCCCTTTGAAAATCGAATTTAGAGGGAAAGGTGGAGTGCATGTTATAGGTGATAATCGCTCCAAGGCATCTGCCCGTAAACGTCAATCTGCCAATCGTGGTAATTGGAAAACGGCCCGTCGCAGGAAACCTAATGATTGAATTGGCATTGGTTCTATTTTCGTACTTACTTGGAAGTTTCCAGCCAGGACTATTGATCGTTCGCTTAACTCATCGAATTGATGTTCGCAATTTTGGTAGCGGGAAAACAGGAGTCACGAATGTTTTGCGTACTGCAGGCAAAAAACACGCCTTGGTAGTACTACTATTAGACGTTGGTAAAGGCCTAGCAGTTGTAGTATTAGCAAAAGCATTTTTTGAAGATCCGTTATTTGAGGCTGCTGTAGGCATGGCTGTGATTTTGGGGCATGTCTTCCCTGTATTTTTTAAATTTAAAGGAGGGCGTGGAGTTGCAACCGGATTTGGCGCTGCAACTGGATTATTTGCGCTACCTTCTTTATTTGGTTTATTTGTTTTTCTTCCAGTGATTTTTTTGACTCGATTTGTTTCTTTAGGATCAATATTATCTGTCGTGACCGTAATGATGGGATTCGGTATCGGAGTGATTTGGGGCGATTTACCGTGGGAATATGTAATTTTCTCATCAACATGTGGTGCATTAATTATATATATGCACAAAGATAATATAGCTCGTCTTTTTCAAGGGACAGAGCGTAAAATTGGACACGGCTCTTAAAAAATAATAATTTATCACTGATAGTTGATACTTCTTTACGATGTGCTCTATCCGTGTATAATGAAGGTGGCTGCCGCTTTACTCGGCAGCCGATTTTAGTCATGAAAGGGTTTACGAATAGCTAAGGAATATCGAGTTAATGAACGAATTCGGGTCCCTGAAGTTAGGGTTGTCGATGAAAAAGGCGAACAATTCGGGGTTATGACTGTGCCCGATGCTTTGGCTCTGGCCCGTGAGCATGATCTCGATTTGGTCGAAGTTGCACCGAATTCTGTGCCTCCGGTATGTCGTCTCTTGGATTATGGGAAATTTAGATACCTCCAGTCCACAAAAGAACGTGAAATGCGGAAGACGCACAAAAACCTGGGTCTTCGAGAAGTTAGATTTCGACCTAGGATCGGCCAGCATGATATGCAATCGAAAGAACGCCTTGTTTCAAAATTACTAGTTCAAGGTAACAAGGTTAAAGTTTCTGTCATGCATAGGGGTCGCGAGCTAGATCACCCTGAATTGGCTGTAGGGTTGCTTAGGCAAGTCCATGAAGCAGTTAAAGAAGGTGCGAAACTTGAGCAGGCACCCAAGCTGGAAGGACGATTCATGAGCATTGTATTGGCTCCAGGAAAGCCGGCGCCTACACAGCAAAATGAACGTGAGGAAACTAAGGAGTCTATAGATGCCTAAAATGAAAACACATAAAGGAGCAGCGGGGCGTTTTCGCATCAGTGGCTCGGGTAAACTGCTTCGTATGAAGAGGCATTCAAGTCATCTTAGACGAAAAAAACCCAGGTCTGTTACCAGAGAGTACAGTGATACAGTTTCTGCTAGTCCGACTAACAGAAAGCGATTATTAAGATTAGTTCCAGGTTTGAATAAGTAGTAGGGGGATTCGATGGCACGGGTTAAACGTGGGGTTACGGCTCGACAAAAACATAAAAAAGTATTAAAGCTCACTAAGGGCCATAGAGGAACACGCCATTCACTATATAGAAGAGCTCATGAATCTATGCTCCATGCACTGGCCTATTCCTATGCACATCGAAAAGAACTTAAAGGCGATATGCGTCGCCTTTGGATTGTAAGGCTTGGCGCAGCTGCCAGGGAGAATGGGATTTCCTACTCTCAACTAGTTCATGGGTTAAAATTGGCAGAAATCCAACTTGATCGTAAAGTGTTATCAGATTTAGCGATATCTGACCCTGCTGCATTTGCTGAAGTAGTCGGCAAAGCAAAGAACCAACTTGCTGTAGCCTAATATTATAATAACCCGTTTTTAAACCCTAGTTATCCCAAAGGATGTAGCGTTATCAAGCACTCGTCGCATGGCATCTTTGCTCATGTGCCTTGGCCAAGTAGATGTAAGCCAGAGTGCTGAAATTTTTGAATGCAATTCACTTAATTTCAGAGATTCTGTTTTAGAGGACAATAGAATTCTTACCGCACTTTCTAGGATAGGGTGTTGTGGTGAAAGAAAATCCTGAGCGCCTGCACACTGTTCGCGAAAAATTTTACGCAATGCCTTAAAAGTAATTTTTTCGTCAGATGTATTGAGTTTTTGCTGACCATTCGGGCAAAGTTTTGCTTCAAGTATTACAACAAGTGAGTGGCCTTGTTGCTCAATTAATGTAGGATCGAAAGCGTAGCTAAAGTCGTTTTCTTGTTCGTTAGATTCGATTAATTCATCGGAATAGTAATCTGTGGTCATTTTTACCTCAAAGCTATAGAAATATCGTGTGGTTTTGTCAAAATGTCATAGTGATCAAGCCAGTCCAGTAATTGAACAACGACCTGGTCTCCTTTTGCAAGCTTGGAATAATTTTCTGGACAAATAGCAAGTCCATTGGCAAGAGTCATAGAGGTAAGCAAGTTAGACCCTTGCGAACCAGTAAGATGAGCATGGACTTTATCGTTTTGCTTATACAATTGGACACGGGCATAAACTCTTCGTCCGTCGGTGTTTTCGATATCGTCATCAAGTATTGCTTCTATTGTGGGAAGGGCTCTAGCATTTTTCCCCATCATTTTCATGATTGCTGGACGGGCGAATTCTATTAACGCTACTAGCGCACTGACGGGGTTTCCAGGAAGACCTATGTGAGGAATATTTCGGTCTCCATTCTTTAATATTCCAAATGCAATTGGTTTAGCCGGTCGCATTTTGACTGACCAAAAATCTACGGTTCCTAGTTCAGATAAAACATCTTTAACCAAGTCGTATGCCCCTCCACTAACACCTGCAGATGTGATTAATAAGTCAGAGCTGAGGCTTGACAGGATTTTCTGTCGTATATCGCCTAGATCATCTGACGCAACCCCAATTATTTTGGGTATTCCGCCCCATCTTTTTACGGCCGTAGCGATTCCATATGTATTGCTATCGTAAAGATGCCCAGGCTTTAATACTTCACCAGGTGACTGAACTTCATTCCCTGTGGCTAAAATCGCAACCGTAGGGCGTCGGATTACTGGTACATGTTGCAATCCTAGTGCCGCTAATAACCCAATTCCTGCAGGATTTAATTCATACCCTGATTCTAGTGCAAGTTCTCCAATAGATGTGTCTTCTCCAGGTGGTCTGACGTGATCCCCGAGCGTTGCAGGTGAATGTATCTGAATGCGATCAAGGCCGGTGTTATTTTCTAGTCGGTTTCGCTCATCAGTTAATTCGTAAGGGATAATTGAGTCAGCCCCTTCAGGGATAGGAGCACCCGTCATAATACGTATAGCTGCTTCGGAAGAGACGCTTAAGCTGGGAAGATCACCGGCTTGTACCTGCCCCAAAACGTTTAATGTAACGGGACTATCTGCCGTTGCAGTTTTGGTGTCGATCGCGCGAACGGCGTAGCCGTCCATGGCTGAATTAGCCAAGCTAGGAATGTTTAGTGATGAAAAAATATCTTGAGCTAAGACCAGATTGTCAGAATTCAACAACTCCTCAGATGTTTCCTCCAAGACATATACAAGGTTCAAAATTCTTGCGAGGGCATCTTCGACAGTAAGCATATTTGCTGTTGGAGGATGACTGTGAGAATGGTGTTTAGTGTGATTTTTGTGATTCATTATGTTCTCGTAACGGCACCAGTTTCTTGTGCCAGCATTTGCAAAATTTTTGAGAAGATTGCATCCAACTGCTCTGTTGTTAATGTTCCTTCACTAGATTGAACTTCCACACGGAAAGCGAGGCTCTTTTCGCCAGGAGATAAAGACCCTCCCTCGTATAGATCGAATAAACTGACACGAGTGACAAATGCCTCTTTTCGAATAACAGTTTCGATTTGCTCTGCAGATATTTCTGATTTTACGACTAGTGCTAAGTCACGAATAGCAGCAGGGTAGCGTGAGAAGGGTACAAAAAAGGACTTTTGCTCTGGTAAAAATTGAGTTATCTGGCTTAGATTGAGTTCAAAAATCACGACAGCGGAGGTTGGAAGGTTAAATTTATTGATGGATAACGGGTTTATTTCCCCTATCATGCCCACCTGTGTTCCATCAATGAATAATTCAGCAGAATGCCCGATCTTAACGGTGTTATTTTTTGAAGGTATATAGTCAACTTGAACACCCAAGTTAGCAAAAATAGCCTCAATAATCCCCTTAGCATCGAAGAAATCATAAGTTTCTTGAGTATCTTCCCAAAAAGAATGGCTTCTTATCCCAGCTAGTACACCTACTGCCATCTCGTCTTCGGTTGGTAAATCATTTTTTTGTTTTTTGAAACTTCGGCCAGTTTCAAAAAATGCAACAGAATTAGGAGGGTGTTTTAATGCTTCGGATGTAGCTCTTAGAAGCTCTGGGATTAGTGAAGCTCTTAAAAATTCTTGTTCGCGGCTCATGGGGTTCTCTGTTCGAATTACAGATTCCATAGGCGTATTAATCGATTCAAGATTTTGTCCGCTTACTAAACTGTGTGAAATAGTTTCTTGAAGACCTAAGCTGACTAATAAGTCTTTTACTTTTTCCCGGAGTATCCGTATGGGCTGATTAAGGGGTTGAGGTACTAGGCCTGCTAGAGGTATATCAGGAATAGAGTCATAGCCAATAGCGCGCGCAATTTCTTCTACGATATCTTCCTCTATTTCTATGTCGGTCCTCCAATAGGGAGGTTGAATTTTTAAATTAAGATCATCCATTTTGGTGTATACAAACCCTAATGAATTCAGCACTTGCTCTACTTGGCTACTTGGGTATGAGGTACCTAATATTTTTTGCAGAGAATTTAAAGAGAATTGTATTTGCAGAGGATCTTTCTTCCCTGGGAATACATCGTATATTCCTTTGCGAACTTCACCACCTGCAATAGAGTGGATAAGTGCGGTAGCGCGTTTCAGGGCTCTTTCAGCGAGCTCTGGATTTAATCCTTTTTCAAATCGTAGTGAAGCCTCTGTTCGCAATTTCAATGTGCTTGCGGTTCTTCTAGTATTAATTCCATTAAAAGTTGCTGATTCAAGTAGTACATTTTTAGTGGATTTAGTCATTTCTGAATTTAATCCACCCATGACACCCGCAATTCCTATAGAGCGCTGAGGATCCGTAATCATAAGCATTGGGGGTTTTAGTTCGTGAAGAGCCCCATCAAGTGAAGTAAACGTCTCACCGGAATTTGCAGTTCGAACAATTAAAGTAGATTCTAAAATCTGATCGTAGTCGAACGCGTGCAACGGCTGGCCATATTCAAGCATTACAAAATTTGTGATATCAACAACATTATTGATTGGCCGGTGGCCTGAGTCTCGGAGTTTTTTCTGAAGCCATTCAGGCGAATCTTCGACTTTGATCCCCTTGGTAAGAGTACATGCATATCTTTGACATAACTGTGGATCTTCGACGATTACATTTATGCATTCTTCGACAGATGGCGAAACTTCTTCATACTCTAAATTTGGTTCAGTAACTTGTGCGCCAATAATTGCAGCTACTTCATGAGCAACACCTAAAACCGAAAGACAATCTCCTCGGTTAGCAGTGATTTCGATTTCGAAAGCATCTGAAGAGTCTAAAATTTCATTAATTGGGGTGCCTACAGAGCTTTCTTCGGGTAAAACTAGAATTCCATGGTGATTGCTACTCAAACCTAACTCTAATTCAGAGCAGATCATGCCGGCTGACTCTACTCCTCTAATTTTCGCAGCAGTTAATTCGACCGTTTCGCCGGTTTTAGCATTGAGAAGACGAGCACCTAATTGTGCGTAGGCAATTTTTTGACCTACTTCTATATTGGGAGCTCCGCAAACCACAGTCACGCGTTGATCACCCGTGTCTACAGTCGCCAACTGTAATCTATCCGCGTTGGGGTGTTTTTCAATTGATACTATTTGCCCAACGATAACTTTATTCCAGTATTGACTCCCCCCTTGTTCAAAGGTCGTTTCCAATCCTGCCATAGTTAACCTGTGAGCTAGATCTAGCGGGTCAATGTTCTGTAATGGCACATAATCTTGTAGCCATGATAAAGGAACTCTCATCAGGGAGATTTACTCCAGGCGAATATTTTCACCATTATACGTCATTCAGGTGTGTATATTAATTGAGTATTTGAAATACTCGCAGTTCGTTTATAAAAGATCTTGGCTGAGTGATTCCCTCACCATCTCATTTATTACAGTTTCTGCTTTGTACTTGAAATGATCAATTTCAAATGAAATAGGTTCTTCACCTGAAATGAATTGAGATACCTGCTGGTCAGTGAGCGAAAAAGTGACATAATGAACGGCACTGACACGATCTTCCTTGCTTCGGCCACCTTCGTATTCGCCATACACTACTGAATCTCCAATTTTCAGTGAAGTGGTATTACCATGATCGATACCAATAAAACTATCAAGTATCTCTCTCATTTTCGCTTGATCTGTCACTTCAATCAATAACGTTGCAGAAAATGAGTTCAACTTAGGCAAAAGCTGATTATAGGTATCAATTTCTTCTTGAATCCTATCTTCTAGTACGATTCTCTCTGCGCGCATCATTTCTTGTATTTGAAATCTAATTGTTTCTCTATTTTCAAAGACAAGCGTGACCAATTCACCAATCTGAATTCTTCTGTTTTTTTTGAATTTTATGATTTGATCTCGATATGAAGGTCTCTCGATTTCATATTCTGCGATATTGACAATGTCTACTATGGATAGTGGGTCCATTATTGCTCTCCTGAAAGTCCGTACGCTGCCGCTAAAGCCTGAACTGTATGGATTGGTCGAATTCCCGTCCCTATTTCAATGTGCCGAGCAGCCAGAGGGCAGTCGGAAACTATTAGGTCAGGGGATGATTTGGATAGATTGTTGAATAATTTCTCTCCTATCTTAATAGCGATTGGGAAAGTTTTTTTGCCTACTCCCCAGGAACCGTCATGACCAGAGCAATATTCACTGGTATCGACTTGCGTATCAGGAATAATTCCTAATAACCGAGGAGAATTTATTCCCATCGCTTGCGCTCTAGTGTGACAAGCAACGTGAAATGCGATTTTCCCTAAGGGTTTTTTGAAATCACGATTAAGTAGCTTTTCCCTCGCTAATTGTGTCAAAAAAGTACCAATCTCCATGGTATGCGTTGCAACTTTTTGTGAGAGCTCTTTGTTCTCAGACATTTGGGGGTAATCTTCTCTCATAACCAAAGTGCATGTAGGTTGCGCAACAACGATTTCGTACCCTTGGTCGATCAATGCGGACAACGAATTCAGATTGAAATTCATTTTGTCTACCGATTTGTCATATTCGCCGATATCCATTAGAGGCATACCGCAGCATTGATGATCGGGCAAAATTACTTCAACATTGTTATGAGCCAATACAGATATAGCTGCTTTCCCAATTTGGGTGTCGTTATAGTCGATTGTGCAGCTAGGGAAGAATGCAATTTTTTTGACAGGGTTATCAGACGGTTTTAAACATGTTCCGTAATGTTTATTAAACCACGAGGAAAATGTTTGGGTTTTATATTCGGGTAATTTAGCATTTCGATTGATGTCTAGTACTAATTCACTCACTATGCGTGTAGGTGGGAAGCTATTAGCAAAATTTGTGAATGGAGCTAGTGCACCTCCCGCGAGCTTTGCTAGGCGATCTTGATCCGCAATTATTTTCTTTGAAAATTTGATCCCCTCGTTCTTTGCGCGGACAAATTTTGAACGAGCAATCATCCTAGGAACGTCTAAATTGTATTCGTGTGGTGAAGTGTAGGGGCATACAACCCAGCACAATTTGCATTGGAAGCAATTACTTTCAATTTGGGAAAATTGGCCTGCGCTGATTTGCTCCATTTCACCTTGAACCGAATCCGTGAGATCAAACAAATCAGGAAAAACAGGGCATAAATTCCAGCATAGACGACAACCGTGGCAAAGATCATATTGCCTGCGCTGTTCAGCGATTAAGTCTTCAGAGTCCCAATAACGGGGTTCATTTGTATTCGAAGCTGGAACGTGCTGCATTTATATGTAACCCTCAAAAAGGCGCCCTCCAGAAACGAACGGAGGGCGCCGAAGTATCCTTAAAATTATTAGCTTATAGACTTAGATTCTCTGAACCCTTGGAAAATCTACCTGCATGAGATTTTTCAGCTCGAGCCAAAGTTTCAAACCATTCTGCTAATTCCTCGAAACCTTCGTCGCGGGCAGTACGTGCAAACCCTGGATACATTTCACTGTATTCGTAAGTCTCACCAGCCTCCGCTGCCTTAAGGTTATTTTCAGTTGTACCGATTGCTAATCCTGTTCCAGGGTCTCCAGTCTCTTTCAAGAAATCTAGATGACCGAAAGCGTGTCCTGTTTCAGCTTCAGATATATCACGGAATAGACCACCTATCTCTGCATACCCTTCGATGTCAGCGCGTCTTGCAAAGTATAGATAACGCCTGTTTGCTTGTGATTCTCCCGCAAAGGCGTCTTTTAAGTTTTGCTCACTTTGAGTACCTTTAAGATCTGGCATTTTGTGCACCTCAAAATATTAAAATTTCGTAACAATATAATAATAACAGTGAGAAGGCTTAGTTCAAAGCTTTAGGTGTTATAGATTTAACTTCGCTAATGAAGCGTTTGCATCTAATCTATTAACGCAGTATAATTACCCCCATATAGGAGTAGAGGTGCGCAGGCGCGTAACCACACTAAATATCCCAATTAACGCATAAAAGCGTAACAGGTCTAACGGTGCATTGTCCGTTGGACCTTTTTTCGTGTCTTTGACACGTCAATTTCGGTTGTAGGAGAATTCATGACTACGCTAGTATCTAGATCTGATCAATATCCGGTTCACCCTCTTAAATCTTATGCTCGTATACATAAGGTCATTGAGCCTTCAAGCTTGGTCCAAATACAGACCCAGTCGTTTGACTCATTAAAAATCGATGGCATCCGTGAGGTGCTTGATGAAATTAACCCCATACAGGATGTTACGGGAAGCCGATTTGAATTGAAATTTGGGTCTTATGAGTTCCGTAAGCCTAAATATACTGAGGAAGAGTGTCGCGATCGAGAAATTACGTTTGAGGCGCCCTTGTACGTCACAGTTGAGTTGGAAGTTAAAGAAACTGGGGAAATAAAGGAACAGACTTTATTTTTCGGTGACATTCCAATGATGACCCCGACGGGTACATTTGTAATCAATGGGGCTGAACGGGTAGTAGTCAGCCAGTTGGTACGATCTCCAGGTGCCTATTTTACGAGAGTTATTGACCCTGGTACTGGCCGGAATGTTTCTTTATCAAAATTGATACCTTATCGAGGAGCTTGGTTAGAATTTGAAACTAGTCCTCGAGACATAATTTCAGTAAAAATTGATAGGAAACGAAAACTTCCAATCACAACTTTCCTCAGAGCGCTAGGTTTTGCAGAGAATGAGCAGCTTTTGGGAATGTTCGACGATGTAGATGTTGACCCTGATCATCCATATATGCGCACTACATTGGAGAAAGACGGAGGTATTGAAACGGAAGCTCAGGCCCTTGTGGAGGTCTATCGACGCTTGAGGCCAGGTGAGCCTGCGAGCGTTGAGAGTGCACGCTCATTAATTGACAATCTGTTTTTCAATCCTCGTAGGTATGATCTTGGGAAAGTTGGCCGGTACAAGATGAATAGGCGTATGGGCCAAGATATTCCTCAACAAAATCGTACGCTTACTAAGGAAGACATTGTTGAAATGATTCGTATGATGATCAGGATTAACAATGGGGTTTCACACGCTGATGATATTGACCATCTAGGAAACCGTCGTGTTCGTGCAGTTGGTGAATTAATTATGAACCAGCTAAGGGTAGGTTTGCTTAGGATGGAGCGTGTTGTTAAAGAGCGCATGACCATTTTGGACCAAGAAGAAGCTACTCCAAGTGCGCTGATTAACATACGCCCGGTTGTTGCGGCGTTACGTGAGTTTTTTGGTGGGTCACAATTGTCTCAATTTATGGACCAGACCAACCCTCTTGCCGAATTGACGCACAAACGCAGGCTTTCTGCTCTTGGACCAGGCGGATTATCAAGGGAGCGAGCAGGATTTGATGTGCGAGATGTCCATTACTCCCACTATGGTCGTATATGTCCGATTGAAACTCCTGAGGGGCCGAATATTGGCCTGCTAGGTTCTCTTGCCACCTATGGGCGTATTAATGACTACGGTTTCATTGAGACTCCATATAGAAAAGTGCTAAAAGAAATTTCTACAAAATCAGATGATTTAACTGGTCGAATATCTCGGCAGGATGTTAAAGATGCAGAAGGGAAAAATATTGTACGTTCAGGGAATATAATTTCGACAGCCGCGGCCAAAAAACTTGCACTGCTAGATCAAGTTATGGCAATTCAGCCTTATGTTTCGGAATCACCTGAAGACGTGGTTTATCTTTCTGCAGACGAAGAAGAAAAATATGTTGTTGCGCAAGCAAACTCCCAAATGGATGCAAAATTTCAGCTGACTGAAGACAAAGTAGAATGCAGAGTTTCTGAAGATTATTCAATGGAATCCCCTGAAAACGTCGATTATGTCGACGTGGCTCCCATGCAAATAGTAAGTGTTTCTACAGCCTTGATTCCTTTCTTGGAACACGATGATGCTAACCGTGCATTGATGGGTTCAAATATGCAACGCCAGGCGGTTCCTCTTCTTCGTCCTGATGCTCCTTTGGTAGGCACTGGAATGGAAAGGCGAGTTGCGAGAGATTCTGGGCAGATGGTGCTGGCTAAAGTTGAGGGTACCGTTATTTCAGTGACGGGAGATTTAGTCGTAATACGAGATTCTGAAGGGTATGAACATCCTCAGATACTAAGAAAATTCGTTCGTTCCAACCAAGGCACCTGTTTAACCCAACGAGCCATAGTCTCCGTTGGTCAATATGTTGAAGAAGGTGATCCGCTTGCTGATAGTTCATCTACACAGGAAGGGGATCTCGCACTTGGACAGAATGTATTGTGCGCATTTATGGCCATGGAAGGCTATAACTTTGAGGATGCAATAATTGTATCTGAGAACATTGTGCGAAATTCGAAATTTACTTCCATTCACATTGAAAAGTATGAAGTTGAATCCAGAGATACAAAATTAGGCCCTGGTGAGATTACTCGCGATATCCCTAATGTTGGGGAGGATGCGCTACGCAACCTTGATGAGGATGGGATTATAAGAATAGGCGCAGAAGTTACTCCTGGTGACATTCTCGTTGGTAAAATTACACCAAAAGGTGAAACTGAGCTCACTGCGGAAGAAAAATTGCTTAGAGCAATTTTTGGAGAAAAAGCGAGAGATGTTAAAGATACCTCTTTAAGAGTTCCACATGGGGAGAGAGGTAAGGTTATTGAGGTTAAGATCCTAACACGTGAAAACGGGGATGATCTTCTTCCCGGTGTGAACAAGCTTGTTCGTGTTTGGGTTGCACAAACCCGAACTTTGTCTCAGGGCGACAAGATGGCAGGTCGACATGGTAATAAAGGCGTTGTATCCCGAATTATGCCCGTAGAAGATATGCCTTACCTTTCTGACGGCACGCCAATAGATATTATTTTGAACCCAATTGGAGTACCTTCTCGTATGAATCTGGGTCAAGTGCTTGAAACTCATTTAGGGCTTGCTGCTCATAAACTCCGATTTCGTGCTGCTACGCCAGTATTCGACGGGGCATCTGACGGAGACATACAGGACGCATTAGCCCGTTCTTGGATCCTAGAGCGATCAAATTCACTTGGAAGCGATTTATTAGGCGCTACTAATTATGAGCCCGATTGGAGCAAGGCACGAGCGTGGGTATCAGAAAGAGGCTATTCTGCAGATAAAATATTCGATGAAACCGCAATTAATTATGCAGCAGAGGTTTGTCTGAAAATTTGGCTTAATGATTTCACTGAGGCCTACTATGATCAGACAAATATTTCTATAACAACTGAGGACCTAGGTTTCAATGAGCTTTATGAGCTTGCATTGGAAGTAGGTCGTGTCTTGAGTGTTGCCGCTCCTGTATTAGGGAAATCCACTCTTTTTGATGGCAGAACTGGAGAAAAATTTGATGGGCCTGTGACAGTTGGCTATATATATATGCTTAAACTTATACATTTAGTGGAAGATAAAATTCACGCTCGTTCTACAGGACCGTACTCGCTAATTACGCAGCAACCATTGGGCGGGAAAGCTCAATTTGGCGGCCAGCGATTTGGAGAAATGGAAGTCTGGGCACTTGAAGCATACAGCGCCGCATATAACCTTCAAGAAATGCTTACTGTTAAATCGGATGACGTTGTAGGGAGAGTGAAAACTTACGAAGCAATCGTCAAAGGCGAAGACGTTGTGCAACCAGGCGTCCCTGAATCATTTCATGTATTGGTGAAAGAATTACAGAGCCTAGGGTTGGCTGTAGAACTGCGCTATGAAGATGACCGAGGAGTGCCAACACCAAGATTTACATATGCTGAAGAGGATGAAGACGATATTTCAGGAGTATTAGCCGCTCCTCAGGAGCAACCAGTTGCACCTGCTTGGGAGGCTGATTTTGTTCCATTAGAAGAGCAGGAGTCAGAAATTTCCAATGAGGTTCGTATGGATTTGGGCACATATGCCCGCCATGCTTCCGAAGAGGAAAATGACAACGATCTGAATAATTAATTTTATTACTTGAATGTATGAGTGAACCTACTGCGAGGTTCACCTAGGAGAATTGACATGCCGAACGGGACTGACTTTAATGCCATACGAATTTCTCTTGCATCACCTGAACAGATCAGGCAATGGTCATATGGAGAAATAACTAAGCCGGAAACAATTAATTACCGTACGTTGCGACCAGAGAAGGATGGTCTTTTCTGTGAGCGTATTTTTGGACCTACCAAGGACTGGGAATGCTATTGCGGTAAATATAAAAAGATTCGGTATAAGGGTGTAATTTGTGATCGCTGTGGAGTTGAAGTCGCTAGGGCAAAAGTGAGGCGTGAGCGTATGGGGCATGTTGCTCTTGCTGCTCCAGTGGCACACATATGGTTTGCCAAAGGAATCCCCAGTAGATTGGGCCTGCTGTTAGATTTATCCCCAAGGAATATGGAACGGGTACTATACTTTGCGCAGTATGTAGTGATCTCTACTGACCCTCTTTTGCAGACTCGAAAAGTTGAAGAATTAGAGAATTTATTTGCACAGCAAACTGAGGCTTTGGAAACACAATTTACAGAGCAACTACTCGTTCTCGAAGCTGAATTAGAATCTGAGTCTAGTGATGCGAAATTAGAAATTCAAAGCAAAATCGACGAGTTGCACGAGAATAATAAAAGAGCTACTGCCGAACTTGAAAATGCACTAAAACAAGAGGTTGATGACATAGAGAGTATTCAACCTATGATGCTTCTTACAGAAACTAGGTATCGCGATCTCAATGATAAGTATTCTGATCTTTTCCGTGCAGGAATGGGTGCTGAGGCGATACTTGATATTCTTAAAACAGTTGATTTGGAACGCATTAGCCAAGAATTAGAAATTGAAATACGTACAACTTCTGGGCAAAAAAGAAAAAGAGCAATAAAGAGAGCGAGAGTTATTGAGGCTTTTCGCCGTAGTGGAAACAAACCTGAATGGATGGTTATGACTTCCCTTCCAGTCCTACCTCCAGACTTACGGCCAATGGTGCAATTAGATGGGGGGCGTTTTGCCACTAGTGATCTAAACGATCTCTACCGAAGGGTTATTAATCGGAACAATCGGTTGAGGCGGCTGCTTGAGTTAGGGGCACCAGAGATAATTATCCGTAACGAGAAACGGATGCTGCAAGAGGCTGTAGATGATTTAATCGATAATGGTCGCAGAGGCCGCGCAATTGTTGGTAGTCATAATCATAAATTAAAGAGTCTGTCTGATTTGCTTCGAGGGAAACAAGGGCGCTTTCGTCAAAATTTGTTAGGTAAGCGAGTTGATTATGGAGGCCGTTCCGTCATTGTAGTAGGACCTAGCCTTCGCTTACATCAATGCGGATTGCCTAAGAAAATGGCACTGGAATTATTTAAACCGTTTGTAATGAATAGACTTGTGGTACAAGGATTTGCACACAACATCAAAAGTGCAAAGAGGATGGTAGAGCGGGAAAGACCTGAAGTTTGGGATATATTAGAAGAAGTAATCCAGGGTCGCCCTGTGATGCTCAATCGTGCTCCTACTTTACATCGCTTAGGTATTCAAGCATTTATGCCTACGCTTGTAGAGGGTAGTGCTATTCAACTTCATCCCCTAGTATGCGCTGCTTTCAACGCAGATTTTGATGGTGATCAGATGGCTGTTCATGTGCCACTTTCTCAAGAGGCAGTGCATGAAGCTCGAAATGTAATGCTTAGCACTTTTAACATGCTTTCACCTAGTTCGGGTGAGCCTTTAGTAGCTCCTACTTATGAAATCGTGCTTGGCTGTTACTACCTCACGCAAGTAAAAGAGAACGCTAAAGGTACTGACACGAAGTACCGTGATTTTGAAGATGTGATGATGGCTTATGATTCTGGTCTTATTGAGCTGCATTCCCAAGTATCGGTACGCACAAAAGACCATGAAGAGGGTTGGCTTAAAACTACTCCCGGTCGAATAATATTTAACCAAGTATTACCAGAAGAAGTGCGTGCATATCAGAAAGTAATGGACAAGAAAGAGCTTAAAGAGCTTGTTACTGCTGTTTACAGACTTTCGGGGAATGAAGTTACTTCTGTTGTATTAGATAAACTAAAACAGATTGGATTTCATTACGCGACTGTATCCGGTACCACCATTGGAATTACGGATATTAAAGTTCCTAAGGAGAAGTCAGAGATTATAGCTGGAGCTGATGCTGAAATTACTGAGCTTGAAGATCAGTATGAAATGGGCTTGATAACTGAGCGAGAGAAGCACAATCGTGCTGTAGCAGCCTGGCAGAGAGTTTCTGGGAAAATGGATGAAGTTATCCAGAAGCACTTACCCGAATTTGGTGGGATCTACACAATGGCTCACTCCGGAGCTCGCGGTAATGAAGCCCAGATCAAACAGATGGCAGTTATGCGTGGATTAATGAGCAATCCACGTGGTGACATTATTGAACTGCCAATTAAATCAAGCTTCCGCGAGGGCCTCACGGTTTTAGAGTATTTCATCTCAACTCACGGTGCTAGAAAAGGATTGGCTGACACGGCTTTGCGGACAGCAGATTCTGGTTATTTGACAAGGAGATTAATTGACGTAGCACAAGAAGTTATTGTTCTTGAAGAAGATTGTGAAACTGATCGTGGAGTAATTTTGCATGCCGATGCATCTGAAGAAGATGTAATGATTGCTGGGATTGCAGAAAGAATTATTGGTCGGGTAGTTTCCTCTCCAATTGCTCATCCAGAGACAGGTGAAATCATCGCAGATATTGGTCTGATTATTGAAGAGCACAAGGCTAAAGAGATCGAAAATGCTGGTGTAAAAGAACTTTGGCTCCGAAGTCCTCTGACTTGTGAAGCTACTAGAGGTATCTGCCAGGTTTGCTATGGCCGCAGCCCTGCGTCTGGGAAATATGCGTTGATTGGCGATGCTGTAGGTATCATTGCTGCTCAGTCAATTGGAGAACCAGGAACACAATTAACGATGCGTACCTTTCACATGGGAGGTATTGCTGGGAAAGATATTACCTCTGGTTTGCCAAGGGTCGAAGAGCTTTTCGAAGCTAGGTCACCAAAAGGTAAATCGACAATTGCAGAGATTGATGGGGATGTAATTATTTTCGAGAATGGAACAATAATTGGGGATTATGTTGAAGATCCGGATCCTCAGGTTTATACCCCTCCAACATCAATGACTACAGTGATTCGTGTTGTAAATAAAATCCCTTTCACAGATTCATATTTGATCCCAGAGACTCACAAGTTAGTGGTTAAGGCCAAGCAGGTAGTAAAGGCAGGTCAAGTTCTTGCACAGGCGCGTCCGAAAAAGGGTACGAAACCCTCGGACGATAATGATGAAGAAGTTGATCAAAGCCCTCAACTGGTGGATTTATTGGCACGTGTTTCTGGAGTGGTACGGGCTGTGGACGGCGGAATTGAAATAGATGCTTTTGAAATTGAAGTGAGGGATCATCCTGTAGATGCGACTGATCAAAGATTAGTGCGAACAGGAGATGCAGCTTATGCTGGAGGCAAGCTAACTAGCGGAGTCAAAGATCCCCACGATATTCTTCGTGTAGAAGGAATTGAAGCAACTCAACGGTATTTAGTTGAGCAGGTGCAAACTGTTTACAGGAACCAAGGTGTTTCGATAAATGATAAGCATATTGAAACTATTATTCGGCAATTGCTGCGTTGGGTACGTGTTGAAACAAGCGGCGATACTGACCTTTTACCGAACCAATTGACGGACCGATTACAATTCCAGGAAGTCAATGAACGAATTATTGCTGAAGGCGGCGAGCCTGCTACTAGTAAGCCAGAAATTTTAGGGGTAACTCGCGCATCCTTGAATACTGACAGCTTCTTAGCGAAAGCTTCTTTTCAAGAGACTGCAAGAGTGCTTACCGAAGCCGCAATTTTAGGTGAAGTCGATTACCTTCGCGGTCTCAAAGAGAACGTGATCATTGGACGATTGATCCCAGCAAGACTGGATGTTTCTGAAGAAGGACGTCAATTACTTGGCTTGCCTGAATCTTCATTTGCTACTAATGCCGCTGTTGTAGACGATGGTGAGAATGATGTGGCTGACTTAGCACAATTGATTGAAGATATTCCTGGAGATAATTCAAGTATCGACAATATCTTAGAAGATATTTTAGGTACAGACGATGAAGGGGATGATGATATCTTCGATTCTGTAGAAGATGACTTAGCAGAACCAGAAATAACTGCAGACGATGATATTGCAGATCCCGAAATCACTTCGGACGATGATCCTTTTGAGGAAATTGAAGAAGAATAAAATCACTGGTTGGAGCAAGAGGAAACCTCTTGCTCCAACCAGTGATTGATTTATAAGCCTGTAAGCAAAATACCTAAAGAAAGGGCATAACCTGTCCAAGCGTGTAATTTCGCACTAATAACCATAAGCTTATTCATTGAGGCTTTGTCATTGCCCCTGAAAACTTTGACAATTGATTGAATACCTATCGGGATTGTAACGAGGCCTAGTGATATCCAGTAACCTAGTTCACTTAACGCCAAAGCTCCTATAACTAAATACGCAGTTACTATGAACATAGAATAAACGAATTTAGAAAAATTAGACCCTAATAAAATAGCGATACTGATTTTGCCTGCTTTAGAATCCTCATCAACATCGCGCATATTGTTGCAATGAAGAATCGCAGTGACTATGCACCCAACAGGAATTGAAACAAGGAATGAGTGCACAGAAATTGATTGCACTTGTACGAAATAAGCAGACATAACCATTACAGGTCCCATAAATATGAAAACTATTATTTCGCCTAAGCCAATATGGCCCAGAGGTTTTGGGCCTCCCGCGTAAAGGTATGCTACTAAGACGCTTACTAGCCCAATTAAGAGGATAGGGAACCCCGCGTAGTAAGTTATAATTAATCCTGTAATGATTCCGTAGGTGAACACTACAATCATTCCATTTAAAACGTTTCGTTCACTTAAAAGCCCACGCTGTATAACTTTGTGGGGAGCTAGAAATTTGTCTGAGCCCCCTGTACTTCTGTGATCAGCGTATTCATCAGTTAAATTGGTTCCAATTTGAATCGCAATTGACCCTGTGATACAAAGAAAGAATAAAGGTAAATTAATTGTAGTTACTGTTGTGGCGAGCGAAGTCCCTACTAAAATTGGAGCGATTGAAGCGGATAGCGAAAAAGGTCTTATCCCCCAAAACCAAGCATGTAACTTTGCAAGGAATTGCGTTCGGTTTATATTTACCAATTTTGATTCCGGAATGAACTGAAATCAGGCTTTCTTTTTTCGTTAAATGCATCAACTCCTTCTTGGGCTTCTGCTGTTCCGTAGTACATTTGCACGGCGCCATGCGCCATTTGTTGTAATCCGTATGCCCAATCAGTACTTTGATTGAATGATGCCTTTAGGAATCGTATTGCTGTAGGACTCATTTCTAAAATCCTATTAGCCCAGTCTATGGCGGTGGCTTCAAGTTCTTCAAACGGGACAATTTTATTAATTAATCTCATTTCGAGAGCTTCGGATGCGCTGTATTGGAGGCATAAGTACCATATTTCTCTTGCCTTCTTCTCCCCTACTATATTTGTTAGAAATGCCGTTCCAAAACCTGCGTCAAAACTACCAACTTTCGGTCCGGTTTGCCCAAAAATAGCATTTTCTGAAGCTATACTAAGATCACATATGACATGCAGGACATGCCCTCCGCCAATTGCATACCCATTTACGGCTGCTATCACAGGCTTTGGAATCATTCTGATAATTGTATGCAATTCAGATATTCGTAATTTATTATGTCCGTCGTTTGCTTGGTATCCGTGATTACCGCGAATTTTTTGATCACCACCACTTGAAAACGCCTTATCGCCTGCTCCAGTAAGTATAACTACGCCAATCTGGTCGTCATCCCAAGCGTCTTGGAATGCACTAATCATCTCGTCAATAGTTAATGGCCGAAAAGCATTTCTCACCTCAGGACGATTGATGGTAATAGTAGCTATTCCGTTTGTTTTGGAAAAAAGAATATCGGTATAATTCATGTTTTACCTCGAGCTAGTCAATTCTGACTAGGGGCAGTACGTATTGAAGAAATCTAAGGTTTTTGCCCATGCATCTTTTGCAGAGTCTGGGCGAAAACTTTCACGCTCTTCACAGAAGAATCCATGTCCTGCATTCTCATAGTAATTGAAATTACAGACTTTGCCTAAACTCATCAATTTATTCTCAAGCCCTTGTACCTGTGTAATTGTGGGGTTTTGGTCTTCTACTCCAAAGAATCCTATGATAGGTATCTCTAACTGATCTGCTTCTATATCTGCGGAGAAGGTGCCCTTAGTATCTTGCGAAGGGAACATGTTCCCTCCGTAAAAAATGGCAGCTCCTGCCAACCCTTTGGCACGAATGGCCGATTGCAGAGAAATGCGGCCACCCAAGCAAAACCCCACAATTCCTATATTGCTGGTTACGTCTTCACGGTTGTGCAAAAAATTTATAGTTTGCTGGATATCAGTATCGATGGATTGGTCTGAGAAGCCTTGACGCAAATCTTCGCGCATTTCTTGGAGTTTATCGTAGGTGGCAAAACGTAATCTCCCAGATCGATGGAATAAATCAGGCGCAACAGCAAAAAACCCTGCATTTGCAAATCTTTCCGTGATATTTACGATATGAGGGTCTAACCCAAAAGCTTCCATAATTACAATAATTGCTGAATGAGGTTTTGTTCCTACTGGTTTTGCTGTCACCAGCGCCATATCTCCATCAGGTGTTGCAATATCTATTATTTCTTTCGTGATTTCCATAATTACTCCGTAAATTTAAAATAGGTGAGTAGAAAAAAAATCTAACGCGCGGCCCCATGCTTCTTTACTTGATTGTGGATGGAAGCCAGGGCTGCCCGATTGAGCGAATCCGTGATTTGCCCCTTTAACTGTGATTATTTCGAGAGGGTGTTTATTCGTAATCGATGCTTTATGAATAACTTCGATTCCATCAGGAGGATTGAATTCGTCTAGCTCTGGGAAAAAAATCATTAGAGGAATATTAATATTCTTACCGTTGTCTATTGGTTTTAGTGATGCTTTAATGGCCGGGTCTGCTTCTCTGAGCCGAGTGGGATAAAAGGCAACTGCAGCATCAAAATCGCTGGTATTTGAAGCAGCTAAATAAGTTATACGTCCTCCTAAACAAAAGCCTGTAATTCCTATTTTCCGATTGGAGTGATAAGTATTTTTGATATGCCTTGAAAGTATTTCCATATCAGATTTATGACCTTGATTTGTCATACCTTTTCGCAAGCTCATCATCGCCTCAATCGTGTTACCCAATATAGATGTCGTTTGCAATTCACCAACTCTATAAAATACATCAGGGGCGACTACGCGATAGCCATGCTGAGATAGCCATTTGGCTTGCTCTAGCGCATCAGGAGTGAGTCCATGAGCATCGTGTACCATAATGATTGTTGGGATATCTGCTTGCTTAGTTACATTAAATACAAATACCGTCATCACTCCATCATTTAATTGTAAGCTGAGTTTTTCCATTTTAGATAGTCGTCTCGTCGTTCAGATATAGTTATAAGCCTTCGCTTCAGATACCATAAGCTTGAGTATAGTGGATAGCAATTCGAGGTAAGAGTATTGCAAGTTGAAATAGATATTTATTCTTGGGTGGTGATTGGATTAATTGCCTTAGTCAACCTAGGGATAGTTATAACTGCGACTCGAATGAAAATCAGTTATGAAATAAAACGAGGAATATTGGGTACACGTGTTATTGAATTGCTTTGGACCGTGTTGCCTTTTGGTTTGACCGTGGCCATTATTTGGATTTCTTTTAGGGTATGAGGTTAAATGAAAACAGATCAGAGTGAATGGGTTTCGAGGGCAGGGAAATCAGCATTGGTAGCGTCTGTATTGACTATACTACTTATAGCGTATGGTTCATGGGTCCGTGTATCTGGTTCTGGCTTAGGTTGCCCTGATTGGCCTCTGTGTGAAGGTAACGTTATCCCTGAATTACAGGGAGATGTTGCCATTGAGTTCGGTCATCGATTTCTTGCAGGGATCACAATGATTTTGGTTATTGTGACATCTTTTTTTGCATATAAAGGCCGTACAGAAGATATGTTGACTGCAAAGTTAATATTCCTAGCGCTTTCAGCTATTTTTATCCAAGCAATTCTTGGTGGAATTACAGTATTAACCGAGCTTCATGGGATGGTTAGGTTGGCACACTTGACATTCGCTATGCTCACGCTGGGACTATTAGTTAGTGGAGCAGCACGCTCGCTTAACATCAAGGGCATAAGTATGCCAACTCCCAAAAGAGCGAGGGCAATGATTATTGCTACTTTATTTGTGGTGCTTGCTGGAGGCCTAATAGTAGGATCCGGCGAAAGTTCAGGATGTCCAGGGCTTCCTTTGTGTGATTCTAGGAGCAGTAACGCTGCGTTATTGTTTCATAGCCTCCATCGTATTGCCGCAACACTTCTTGTTTTTGTGTTTGTGTGGACAGCATTTCAAGTCCGAAAAAATGGGGCGAAGGGTTTTACATGGATTATTAGCTTAGTGATTGCATCACTTGCTCTTTTGCAATTTAGTGTAGGAATTAGTGCGATCGTTACCGATCTTCCTCAATCACTTAGAGTTATTCATTTGGCACTTGCAGCTACCATATGGTCATTTGTGGTAGCTCAATTTAATTTGAGCCTCAAGGGAGAGAGCCAAAAGTGAGGTTTGCTCGTCAGATTATAACTCTCTCTAAGCCTCGAGTAATTTTTTTATTAGTGGTTACTGGGGCGGCAGGAGTATGGAAAGCTTCGGAAGGAGATCCTGACATTGCAATCCTGCTCGCTGTTATTTTTGGAGGGACACTAGCTTCAGCGGGCTCAAACGCTATAAATCAGGCTTTTGATTCTGATATCGACGCTTTGATGCGCCGAACAAGACATCGTCCAGTGCCATCAAACGATATCGGTGCTTTTTACGCATCTGCAGTAGGGATGTTTTTTATCATCCTATCGATATTAATTATGTTTCTATGGACGAATTTACTAGCATCCATTTTGATGATGGTTGCTGCCGCAGTGTATGTTTTTGTATATACAATCGTTTTGAAAAGACGATCCTGGAATAATATAGTTATTGGAGGTGCAGCAGGTGCATTCCCGCCACTAATAGGGGCGACTGCTGTTTCTGGAGAGATTACAGCAATTGGCTTGTATATGTTTGGGTTCATATTTTTTTGGACTCCACCACATTTCTGGACTCTTTCTATATTGCTTAAAGATGATTATGCAGATGCAAAAATCCCAATGCTATCTGTAGTCGCTAGTCTCAGGGATACAACGGTTCAAATCGCACTTTACGTTATGCTCCTTATAGTGTTTTCGTGGTTGCCTGTTGTTGCAGGGTACGCTGGCTTAACATTTGCTTTTTCTAGTTCTATTCTGGGTGTTTTTTGGCTTCAGAAGATCCGCTTGATGTTTAAAGAACCAAGTTCAAAAAACACCTTAAGTACCTATAAATTTAGCTTATTGCATTTAGCTTTGGTGTTCTTGGTATTAGCACTAGAGCCACATCTACCATGGTATTGATCTGATGTGTCAGTTCCCAGTGAAATGTGCATCCCTTTTTTCTTTAAATGAAATAACCCCTTCAATAAAATCGTTACTCGCTTCCGTAGCATCTATTGCTTGAAGGGAATCCTTAGGAATTCCTCTTACGCCCCCGTACCGTTTTAAATCACTCAGGGCTTGTTTATGGAAACGATGCGAAACAGGGGATAGTTCAGCAATTTCTATAGCTAATGCTGCAGTGGCATCATAAAGTTTTCCATGTTCGGTAATAGTAGATACTAGCCCTAGTGACAGTGCACGATTTGCATCGATAGAACGCCCAGTTAGTAAAAGATAATTTGCCTCATTATGACCAACAGCTTGAATTAATTTTTCCAAATGATGGTGTGAAATAGCAATTCCTCTTTTTGCTGCAGGCAATCCAAATTTTGCTGTATCAGAGGAAACTCTTATGTCCATACAGAGCGCTAGCTCAAAGCCTCCACCCAAGCAATACCCTTCTATTGCAGCTACAGTAGGCTTAGTAAGGCTAGATATCGCATCGCATGCTTCATCAACATTCTGGCGGTACTTCTGGGCTAGTTGAGGGGTACTTCTGGTGGTATCAAAATCGTTAATATCTGCCCCTGCAGAAAATGCCTTGGTGCCTGCACCTTGAAAAATTACTACTCGAACAGAGTCATTTGATTGTAATTCAGTGGCTATTTGAGGAATTTGCTGCCACATTTCAGATGTGATCGCATTCAACTGTGAAGGACGATTGATTGTAATAGTAGCTATAGGAGAATCTATATCTAAAGCGAAACCTTTATGTATCATCTGCTTCACTCATTATTTTCATAACATCACTTAATGACAAACCATCTTCAATAAATGTGTCTTCGGAATTAGCGTAGGTCATTAAACAGATTGGACATTGAATTAATTCTTGTTCAATGATGTCAAAAGTAGTACCGCATTCTATACATTGCATACGCCGACTATATATCACCTACTAAGGCTGGGCCACTCTTCTAGCAGTCGCCCGCCTTTGCTACCAGGGAATCGATAGCTTAGAAGAGAAGAAATATGCCAAAACATTGCAGGATTACTCGCTATCACTGGTATACCGAGTGTAGATTCAATATCTTCAATTGCGTGTAAGGGGTTTAGTGGCGCACCTTGAAAATATATTGCCTCAACATCAGGATATTCTTGGTATGCATTTATTGCTAAGCTAAACACTTCTTCAGTGGTTTTGCGCTCCGTGGAATCCACGTCTGCTTTTCGAGTATCAGTTCTATTATTAATGGGAACAGAAACTTCCAAAGCTTGATCTTCAAGGAAATCTTGAAGCAGCGAATTGAGACCATCATCAAATGGCGTAAGAAGAAGAATTTTTTTTGCCCCAAATGCTTTCAAAGCAGCAGTCCCTGCTTCCAAAGCTGTGGTTATGGGGATCTCAATAACTGCACGTAATTTTTGGATATGATCTGGGTTTTGTACTTGCATAGGAGCACCCATTAATGCAATCCCGTCCCATTTATTCTGGGATTGGAGCCCTGTTACCAGATGAATATGTTCCTCTGTTTTACCTTTCAGGTCGTACAAAGAATCTTTCCACAGGCTTAAAGGAGTAATTTCAACTGAGGCTTCTTGAGGTATAAGGTTCAAGAAATCATCATAATGTGAACCTCTTCGGTTATTCGCACTTAAGAATCCAAGGCTTACTACAGGCATTTACTTACTCCTAGAACATGTATTTTTCATTTTAGAACCGCCTATAATCCATGTGAAGATCATGAATTTAAGCTTACTTCAAAAAGATCAGATTATTTTTAAAAAAAACATTGCTCTGTCCCAAGACCAAATAGCGTGCTATTTAGATGCGGTTGGAGACAAATCAACGTTATTTTTAGACGAGGCAATTGTACCTCCGATGGCAATTTTAGCTCAGGCAATGGCTGAAGCAATGGCTGCTATAAAATTGCCGCCAGGTACTGTACATACTAGCCAAGATCTTGAGGTTGACCATTTGGCTAGCGTGGGAGCCTCCGTTGAATGTACTTGCGCTATCAACTCGAATACATTGCGTAGTGATATTAGATTTTTAGTCTTGGAATTTAAATGTACTTCTGCTAGCAGGGACAGAATTTTTGTTGCAAGGACCACTTTGGTAGTGACTGAGTAATGGGAAAAATTCCTGAAAAATTGAAACCGATAGAGCATGTTATTACTCAGGAGCGTCTGATTAAGTATGCTGAAGCAAGTGGAGATTATAATCCTCTTCATTTAGATGAGGAATTCGCTAGGAACACTCCTTACGGGAAAACTATAGCCCATGGAATGCTAATACTTGCTTTTATCTCAGCATTAATGACCAGTGCATTTGGAAATACATGGTTACGTACAGGCAAACTAAAAGCTCGGTTTCGAGCACCTGTATTTCCTGGTGATGTTGTGAAAGTGAATGCTCAATTAAAATCTTCTAACGATGAGGAAGTGGTCTATCAAGTTATCGTTATTAATCAAAATGAGAGCCAGGTAATCACTGGAGACGCGAAGCTCAAATTAGATTCACAAGGTCTGGAGGACTATGTCTAAATATACGATTGCAATAGATGCTATGGGAGGGGACGATGTGCCCGCTGTTCCCGTTGAAGCAGGTGTAATTGCTGCTCGTGATTACGGAGTAGGAATAATACTGGTTGGTGATGAAAGTTCTGTACATGAAGAACTTCAAAGGCATAAAAGTGCGTCTTTACCAATCAAGGTACTTCACGCGGATGACGTTATTAATGAAGGAGAACATCCCGCACTGGCCTTACGCAGAAAACCTCGTTCTTCAATTGCAATTACAGTGGGGCTACTTAAAGAAGGGATCGCTCATGCTTCAATTAGCATGGGTTCAACTGGGGCAACTATGGCGGCATCTGTTTTTGCGCTTGGGTTATTTGATGGGCTTGAACGACCTACTTTAGGGGGACCGTTTATAGGATTGGCTCCAGAAACAACAATCATTGACTTGGGTGCCAATGTCGATTGTAAACCGTCTCAATTAGTCAATTTTGGATCGCTTGGTGCATCGTTTGAGAGATTTTACCATAAAATAAATGATCCCAGAGTAGCGTTGCTAAGCGTAGGATCCGAAGATGGCAAAGGTAATAAGCAAGTTCAAGAGGCGTTTCCTCTTTTTCAATCGAGTGGCTTGAATTTTGTTGGCAATATTGAACCCCACGAGATATTTATGCGAAAGGCTGACGTCGTGGTATGCGACGGATTTGTAGGTAATGTCCTATTGAAATACACAGAAGGACTGGCTGCGGCGGCAGGACAATATTTAGCAAGTAAGCTAGGGAACGATAATCCCGCGGTTGCTGCAATTGAAGGACTTGCGGAAGCTGCTGAAGGTGGTGGAGGTCCTCTTTTTGGTGTTAATGGCGTAGTAATTGCAGGTCATGGCAGATCTAGTGCAAAGAACATAGCAGGTTCTGTTTTATTGGCGATGCAAGTTTTGGATTCAAATTTTGTTCAGACAATGCGCGAAGATCTTGCTCGAGTAACAACTAGGACAGGGGATTCTGATGATAAATCTTGATGGTAAAAAAGCTTTAGTCACGGGTGCTAGTCGAGGAATTGGCAAAGCGATTGCAATTCGCTTGGCTACAGAAGGAGTAAGTGTAGGAGTTAATTACAACGCTAGTGAGCAAGAGGCTGCTAAAGTGGTCGACGAAATTCAATCATTAGGTGGCAAAGCAATAATTCTAAAAGGCAGTGTTGCAGATAGTTTAGAGGTTCAAAGTCTAATCCAAGCAGCTGAAGATAAACTTGGAGGACTGGATATACTTGTTAACAATGCGGGGATTACTAAAGATAATTTGATAATGAGGCTACCCGAAGAAGATTGGGATCAAGTCATTGATACCAACCTGAAGGGGGCTTTTTTATGCACAAAAGCTGCGCTGAGATCGATGGTCCGCCAACGTTCTGGTCGGATAATAAATATGTCTTCGGTTGTAGCGATAACTGGAAATGCTGGGCAATCGAATTACACAGCAGCAAAGGCGGGCCTAATAGGGTTCACAAAAACAGTGGCAAAAGAGGTCGCTTCTCGTGGGATAACCGTAAATGCTATAGCTCCTGGCTTTATTGAAACACAAATGGTGGATGCTATTAGTTCACAATTGCAGGAAAAAATTTTAGAGCGGATACCGCTAGGGTATTTTGGGACTCCCGAAGATGTCGCAGGTGTTGTGGCGTTTCTAGCAAGCGAGGATGCTCGATACGTAACCGGACAAGTTATAGGTATTGATGGAGGATTAAGTCTTTAATGGATATTTGGCCGATTGATCATTCAGGTCCAGGTGAGAAAATTTTAGTTATAGTAGCGCATCCTGACGATGCCGAATTTATGTGCGCTGGTAGCGTTGCAAGATGGTGTAGTGAAGGTAAATCGGTGGTTTATGGATTGGTGACTTCAGGTGATAAAGGTACCCCTGACCCTAGCATCCTGCCCTCTGATCTCGCAGTCATACGTGAAAAAGAGCAAGCAGAAGTTTGCAGGATTTTAGGTGTACAGGCGATAGAATTTTTGCGCTACGAAGACGGAATGGTCCAAAACACTCTGAAATTAAGAGAAGACATAGTGAGGCTTATACGTAAGCATAAACCGACTGCAGTGATTACTCAGAATCCGACTATTCGATGGTCAGGTAACTATATTAACCATCCTGATCATCGGAATACGGGTGATGCTGTTTTGGATGCAGTATTTCCTTCAGCACGCGATATTCATATGTTCCCGCACCTAGCAAAACAAGAAGGCTTAGATGCTCATATAGTTGAACACTTATATGTTGGTGCAAGAGATGATTCTGCAAATGTTTTTTTTGATGTTTCTCGTACGGTTGATACTAAATTGAGGGCTCTAAAAGCTCATGAAAGTCAGATGCAAAATATCACGGAAGCCTTTGATGAGAGAATAAAAAGCTGGCTACGTATGCCTAAAGAAAATGGCATCCCTCTTGATTTAGCTGAATCATTTAAATATTTTTATCTAGGTTGATCACAGTTCACTTGGCTCTGTTGCTAGTGCATGATTAGGATCGGAAAGCTTAATTAGTGCATTTTGCTCACTTTCCGTTAGTAAATGGTCTGAGTTCGCGTACTTCGAAGATACAAGAGCTAATCCTCTGGTCACGCTACCATTTTTGTAGGCTGACGTGACGACTCCTGCATTATGTCCATCTTTAGTGGTTAATATAGTTCCGATACTGATATTTTTGTCAGCCTCAAATGACATAAGTAATCGCTGTATTTTTTGATAAGTTTGCAATCTTGCAATTACTTCCTGGCCCGTATAGCAACCTTTAGATTCACTGATGGAACCAGTAAGTCGTGCTTCAAGTGGATTATTAAATTCCCCGAACTCTTTTGAGTATGAAGGGACGCCTTCGTGGATCCTTAAATTTTCGAATTCTTCAGTACTAATTTCGACAATTGATTGGGCTTTCAAGATACTCTTTACTGCCGGAAGATCATCTTTATTTGGAACCAGAATATGATAGGAGAGATATTGCCCAAAATTTGCAGAGAACATTACTGAATTAAAAGGATTTTCTGTTGAACTACTGCTATTTGCAGGAATGCTGAAACCTTCATTTTCAGCTAATGAAAATGAAGCACCTGGCAGTTTTAGGATTATGAGTTGCCCTGTGTTTTCTGTTCGATCTTCTGTAGTTATATCTTCACCGAACGTATATAGATCAAGCCAATCAGCTACTGTAGAAGAACGTTTATTACTTGTGACACACCAAAGTCCTTGGCGTCCATCTCCGGCCAAAAGCAAATAGTCGATTACTTTTGCATCACCATTGGTAATAACTGTTGAGATTGCAGAATTACTCTTAAATGCAGAAAGATCATTTGTAGTGAGCCTGTTAAGAAGGTCAATTGCATCAGAACCAGACATGTGCAGTCGACCGTGCTCGCTAATATCTGAGAAAATAGATCGGCCTTCCATGAGTGATTCACGGCCTGAATTGGTTGTCATAGTTGGCATAGAAAATTAGAGTTCGATTTATCAGTACTAGACGGCAAACGATGTACCGCACCCGCAGGATTTCTTTGCATTGGGATTATTGAAAACAAACCCTTTACCGTTTAATCCCCCAGAGTAATCTAGTTCTGTTCCAGCAAGGAAAATATAGCTTTTTTTGTCAACAGCAAGTGTTACCCCGTTTTGCTGTATTACTTTGTCATCTTCTTGTGCCTCAGACGCAATATCCAAGGCATAGGTTAGACCAGAACAGCCTCCACCTTTGACTGCAACTCTTAGTATTCCAGATGCAACGCCCTCTGCTTCCATGAAGCTGCGGACATGCTTTGCTCCGTTCTCAGTGATTGTGATCGTCAAAGGTTCAGTTGTGATTGACATAATTTCCTCTATGTGGAGATATCGTAAAAAGTATCTAGCCCATAGTCAAGTAATAAGAACAGTAAGTTGAAAATCAAGCTAAGTAGAAGAGTCGAAAAACCTTATGTATATTTCTGGGTATGAAAAGAAAAAGCCTGACAATTGCAGCAACTAATATTGCTGCAGAAATTCCTATCAAAGCACCACCGATTATATCGGTGGGGAAATGTACTCCTGCGTAAACGCGAGCAAATCCCCATCCGAACGCAAGTAAATAAAGTAGGACTCCTGTTTTTCGGTGCTTGAATACAACACATGTCGCAATTGCGAAACCAACAGCTGCAGCATTCGATGGGAATGAAGGGTCAGTAGGTTCGTAGAATAACGGCTTAAGTTCATTTTCAACGAAGGGCCTAGCCCGATCTATACGAACATTAATCATTGATGTAATTAAATTGGATATTCCCACACTTCCTGTACCGATTAATGTGATTGCTTGATTGTACGATCGATCTTTTTCGTTACCCGTAAACCATAGGGACATTAAAATTAGACTTCCAATTACCGGAACAGCATAATCACTAACCAATATTCCCATGATGAAATCTAAGGTCGCAGATTTACCTACAATTGTGTTTAGGGATAAAACTATCGAATTTTCCATATGATTCCGTTTTTATAGATAGCTTGAATTATGCAGAAAATTGCTCGCAAGAAAGTGGTTTTTTCTATCCATGAAATACCTATTGGAGGCCAATTTTGTGCACTTGAATCCCATCCATGTTGCGCACCCCAACGGTGATTAGTAATAGATGAAATAAGAGATAGTAGGGCAATTGCACTAATTGCACCGATAGCAAACCAACGGGTTTGAACGACGCCATCAATTCCTTCAGCTGTGTCTGGTACATTCCGATCTTCACTAAGAAAGAACCATAGGAATGAGCAAATTACGATTGCGACCGATAAAATTTTTGTAGTTGACGGCATGTTACGAAGCACTACAAAGCCCCATAAATTATTTTTCAGTACTGTATATTGGAATACTCCTATGGTACTCAAGAAAACCCATAAGGTGTATTCGAATTCAAAACCTGACATGGTCTCTCTAATGAATATTATTTGGGGAAGCTACGGTCAAAGTATTCATATATTTTGTATTGTCCCCACGCACTATCGGGAAATAAAGTTCCTGTAGTTTTCTAGTAACAGGTCCAACGGCGCCATTTCCTACTTTTCGATGGTCCACTGAACCAACTCCCTGTATATGCGCGGCTGTACCAGACAAGAAAATCTCTTCTGCAGTATAAAGCTCGCTTCTATCTACCGGCCGTTCTACAATTTTCATACCGAGCTCTTCTTGAGCAAGATCAATAACAGTCTGGCGAGTAATTCCTGGTAGCACGTTGCTTTCTAGGGTAGGAGTAGCGATAGTGTTTCCGTATACAAAGAATATATTTTCGCCTGTCCCTTCACTGACGTGACCGTCCGTATTTAGCATTATGGCTTCATCAAATCCTGTTGCTAAAGCGTCGGTTTTTGCGAGTATCGAATTAAGATACAGTCCATTCAGTTTGAAGCGTGGAGGTACCATTGTGTCATCAATTCTGCGATACGATGCTACACAGCAATTGATTGCTCCATCCGTATCGATGTAGTTGCCGAATGGTATTGCGAGGCAAAAGAATCCATCAGCAAGCGCCTTAAGGTTTAAGTTCGCAACCTTTTCTTCGGATTTATACGCAACTGGGCGAATATAGAGATCTTCTGTAAATCCCGAACGTTCTACAACTTCAACAGTTATGTCACACAGGTCTTGAACGCTGTATGGAAGGTCTATCCAAAGCATTTTGCACCCACTAAGGAGTCTTTCGTAGTGCTCCCTTAGCTTGTAAATGTATATTTTCTTATCTTTGGAATTCCAGTTTCCACGAATTCCTTCAAATGCTCCTGTACCGTAATGAAGTGCATGCGTCATTATGCCGACTTTTGCTTCGTGTAAGGGGACATATTCACCATTCAGGAAAGCTACAGGATTGGACATTTATGTTTTCTCGCTTATATAACCTTTATTGCAATCAGAAGATTATCGTCATCTATATCTCAGCGTGTCAAATATTATATATTCATTTCGCATCAGCCATCGGTATTCATAACTGTTGCTAATCGAATTTGTAATTTTGAATGAGATTTCATTAAAAAGGACAAAGGGATCATTATTACGCAAACTGCCACTAGCCCCCATATAGATAGGAAATACCTCCCATCTATATCAAAGATAACTCCCATGAAAATAGGACCGATTACTCCTGCAGCAACTGCTCCACCCTGTAATACTCCGACTATTGACCCTAGTGATTTTGTACCAAACATCATGCTGCCCAATGTCCCTCGCATTGGAATGATGCTCCCAAAGCCCACTCCGAATAAAATTATGAAAGGGGCTGCCATAAGTATAGAACTGACTGTAACAAGTTGCAGATATATGAAAGCAAGTCCCATAAATGCTGCTACCGTGCATAGCACAAGGCGATAATCTGCCTTATCTAACATATAGCCTGCGCCCATCCTTCCCACTCCGCTAAGCGTAAATACAAGCGTGAAAATTACTGCTGCAGATTTTGCAGTAAGTCCAACATCTTGTATGAAATAGGGGATTAGATGAACTTGGAATGCAGAATTAACCATGAACATTCCTGATAGATACCCAGTAAATAGCCAAAATTCCAATGTACGCGCTGCTTCGCCAAGCCTCATTCCGTGCTCTATCGTTTTAGAGGGGTTATTTGTACTGTAATTTGAAAGTTCTTGTGAATGCTCCCCGTCAGGAAGTAAACCATATTTCTCTGGCCTCTCTCGTGCAATTGCACTAATGAGCGTAAGAAACATTAAGACTATAACCCCATACCCTATGAGTATAGATCGCCATCCGAATGTTTCTTCCAATGAAGTGTTTAGTATTACAAATGGAGAACCAAAAATTGGTCCCATAACTGCAATACCCGTTGCGAGACCTAATTTTTTTCGAAACCATCTAGCGATTACTACTGGCCAAGTAACGGCATGACTCATTCCTGAAGTACCGATAGATACAACGAATATAGCTAGATAAAAAGTAACGATTCCATTAATGAGGCCCAAGGAAATGAGACCGATCCCGGTGGTGATTGCACTCCAGAATAGCAAAGTGCGTGGCCTGATTTTATCGAGTAGAAACCCTACTACAGGGCTTATGATCCCGGACTCAAGTTGACGGAGAGACATTGCGCCACTAATCACTGATCGACTCCAACCGAAGTGACTCTCAATTGGCAATATGAACGCATTGAACCCTTGGAAATAAGCAGCGGATAAAATCGCGTTAGTAATAACACTACCAGCTACGATATACCATCCGAAAAATATTCTCGGGTTTGAATTATTTTGTTGCATTAGCTAAGGATGCTTCCTGCATTTATCAATGCGAAAATATCAATCTAAATTTTCTAATGTAACGTCAAATGTTAGGTAAATTGTATTTCGCACAACTGTCACTCGTATATTGTCGCCAACTTGGTATTTTTTAAGTATCAGCCTAACAAGCTCAGTCATAGAAGAGACAGTATTATTATCGATTTGGACAATTACATCATTAGCTTTTATACCTGCTCTGCTTGCAGGACCGTCTTCTGATACAGAAACAACAAGAATTCCTTCGTCGATAGGAAGTTTAAGTTCTGCTGCTGTTGCAGGAGTTACATCACGGATCATGACGCCTATTCTTGGCCTAATTACACGACCATGATCAATTAGTTGACTTGCGATAGAAGAAGCTGTGTCCACGCTAATTGCGAAGCCAATGCCATCTGCCTGACCGCCTCTAATTATCGCTGTATTGATACCGATAATTTCGCCTCTAAGGTTGAGTAAAGGACCGCCGCTATTCCCTGGGTTAATAACAGCGTCTGTTTGAATTAGGTCATCTAATCGTGTGCTAGCGTCAATATTAAGTGAACGATCTTTTGCACTTACTACGCCAACTGTGACGGAGCCTTCAAACCCCAACGGACTTCCAATAGTGATGACCCAATCTCCAATGCGCATTTCACTCGCATTACCGATAGGAGCAATAGCGAAGTCCTCAATATCTGCAGGGTTTACTTTTAATACTGCAAGATCAGTTTCCGGATCTGTTCCAATAATTTCGGCAGTAATGCGTTGTCGGTTTATTAGGGCTATTTCAACTTTGGTTGCATTTTCAACTACATGATGGTTGGTTAAAAGATATCCGCGATTATCAAAAAATACTCCTGAACCCTGCGATCGACCGATTGAAGGTTGCCCAAAAAAGGATGTTTGTTGAACGTCAGTGATAACTTGTACGACTGATGGCATAACTTTTTCAACAACGGATGCGATATCAGGCAATTGGATTGAAGGCAATGAGGATTCGTTAGTTACAGTAGGCGTTGGCTCAGGCAACGGCATAGGAGTTGCAGTAGGCGCGGCGGTACTGGTACAACCGATGCAAAAAGCTATAAGAAGGAAAAAGTAATTTACTTTTTTTAACAAACTTAACATAACTCACTTATGTGGAGGCTCTTAATAGTATAAATGGATATGGCGTCAATTATGTAATTTTGAGAGGTCTGAAATCGTTACTCTTTGGATCTCGTGCAGTTCTTTTATACCCGCAGCCGCTAGATCTAGCATCTCGCTTAACATTTCTCGGGAGAACGGCGACTCTTCAGCAGTGCCTTGCACTTCTACGAATTCTCCGGAATCTGTCATTACAACATTCAAATCTACGGATGCTTTGAAATCCTCTTCATAGCATAAGTCAAGCACAGGAACGTCGTTCAATATACCCACGCTTGTCGCTGCAACACTTTCTTTGAGTGGTACATGATGCAGTGCTTTTTTTTGGACCAATAAAAGAAGCGCTTGGTATAGAGCGACATATGCCCCCGTGATGGATGCGGTCCGCGTTCCTCCATCAGCTTGCAGGACATCGCAGTCAATATTTATTGATCTTTCGCCAATTTTTTCTAGGTCACACACTGCACGCAAGGATCTACCTATCAGCCTTTGAATTTCATGAGTTCTGCCGCTTGAAAGACTGCGCTCCCTTGAAGTCCTGGTATGTGTAGCTCTGGGTAGCATATTGTATTCTGCCGTAACCCATCCTCTACCTTGGCCTCTTAAGAAAGGTGGAACTTTTTCGTCAATACTTGCAGCACAGATCACCTTTGTTTGGCCAGTTTCTATTAGCACTGATCCTTCAGCGTAATCTTGAATACCAATTTTTATGCTAGTTGGACGAATTTGATTTGTGTTGCGGCCATCTACTCTATTCAATTATTCACCTTGATTTACGTGCCTAGTCGCACTGGGTCAACTTCTTGTTGGATAGTACGAATTATAGACATCGCTGTTAATTTTCCAGTTTTCGGGTTTTCCCCAGGTATATTCTCCAGATGAATTCGCATTAACCCGAATTCACCTTCAACCTCTATGTCATGGCAATTTCTTTGTAACCCGGGAGCGGCGATCATTTTTACAGTTGTAGCATCGGGGCCAATTCCTGCAAAACTGACAGCTGCTGAGACGTTTAAGTTAGCAGGGAATCCAACACAAGCTTCTCTGGCATTGCCTTCAAAAATTACTGTTTCCTCATTCAAGCTCCACAAATCAATGGCACTATCTAAGACATGAGGAGCGCCTGCAAGGGCTTCAGGGGCTTTTCGCGATTCCATTACTACCCTATCTATTCTCCCCACCGCCGCAGATTTGATCCCATCTAGTCCAATGATTGCGCCAGACGGCATCAACAATCTGCAATTGGTATCACGCGCTAGTTCAAGCAACTCAGAATTTGCGATTAAAGCTCCCACACTGATTACCATTGCTCCTTTTTTATTGTGAAAAGCATTTCTCACTAAATCTGGGACAACTTCACTACCGGCTGCTTCCACGATTAGGTCTGCTTGATCGATGAGTTCGTCTTGTGACATAAAAGATGGCGGGTTTCTCAGGGTCCGAATATAAGCTTTAGCTTTTTCCTCTGACTTACTATTAACCCCGACCACTTTCACATTCAGAGTACCTTGATCAGAAGCTTGTAAGATTGCTCTTCCAATTGCTCCGCACCCGACTATCCCTATTGAAAGGCTATTGCTGATCACTATTGCTCGTTACCCTCTTTTAGCCATTCTATGTAGTCGGCCATGGCTTCTTTAGGTCCAAATTTATTAACGAATCCAAGTTCAGATTCTGCTCTCGACATATCGAGGAAGTTATTTTCTTTGTATGCAGGGCTTTTACCGGGCTGTAAAGAAAGCTTCGCATTTGGTTCCACTGAAAGAGCAGCATCTACAAGTTGCTGGTTGGTGACAGCAATACCGGAGCTGATGTTATAAATTCGGTGCTCCAGCTTTTCCTTAGTCACGATTAATTTGATCCCTTCCGCACAGTCCTTTACATAGCAGACATCACCTGTGTCCTCAGCAAATGGGATTCCGCGTGAATAATCGGGTTCAGTACCGTTATAAGCTGCGTGAGCAAGTCTGCTTGGGAGGTTCATCATAGAGTGATATAGCGGGCCCCATATCCCACCAATCCTCATTGCAATTACCTCAAGTCCAGTTCGGTCAGCGTAATGGAAAGAGAGTATTTCCCAAGCTTTTTTGAATGTTTCGGTAGGGTTAGCAGATTGCACGGGCAAAAGATCTGTTTCTTTGTATGGTCCTGAAGGAAGTGAATGATATGTTGCTATGGAGCTAGCTAGGGAAAGCCGTTTTACTTTTGCGTTTGTAGCTGCTTCAAGTACACCAATAAGGCCGTTCATATTGACTCTATAGTCTTCGTAGGCACTAAGAGCAGCGACCCCAGGGACGGCTAAGTGCACAATGTGCTCGACGTTATGTTTTTTGGCAAGTTCTTCTATAACTGCTGGCTGGGAGACATCAGCTTTTTCTACAGTTACCCGTTTACCAAATTCATCTTTTATAAAACTTGGCTCTCGCCAGGTTTGGTAATACGTGATTACTACGTCTTCCCCTGCTTCTACAAGTGATTTTGTAGTGTGGAGTCCTATAAACCCCATGCCCCCAGTAATTAAAACAGTCATTGCCCCTCCATGAAAAACGAATTAAATCTTTGTTAGAGTAAACTATTGTGCTTCTTGGTACTAGTGATCAATATTGTTCACCAGAATCAAGCCAATCTAAATAATCTTCTATTGCCGATTCGATATGGAACTTTGGTTCCCATTTCGAGTCTTTTAATACCCTGGAGTTATCTAGGTATGCATTGGCTCTAAACCGAGGCCCAGCCCCTTCCTGTAGTTGCGGAGTGAAATTGGATTTGACTTTCGTAACAGCATCTACTAATTCCTGTGCTCTGACTGTTGTACCGCGCGAGATGTTGTAAACGAGATGAGGCAAATCATCAGCCTCGTAGAGAGCAAGTACTGCCGCCGCAACGTCTTTGGCATAGGTCAAGTCGAAAGTGTCATCAGAATAAGGAACACCTCCACGCTGCGCAGAAAAATCAGGAGGAAGATTTTTTGATGCAGCGTGACATAACCGACTAGGTAAATTCAGCATTGAGCGATAAGTTGGTCCAAACACTCCACTTATTCGCATAGAGACAATTTTTAATGATGACTGTATTTGATAATTTTGTGCGAAATTATGCGCTAATACTTCCCATGCTTTTTTAAAAGCCCCTGGTTGAATGGCTCCAGATAGAGAGACTGCGGTGTCTTCATAAAACGGACCTTCGGGTAATTCGGCAAATATTGCTCCATTGGATGCCCAAAACAATTTCTCGACACCACTTTTTAACGCTCCCTCAAAAAAATGGGAAAGTTTATCCATATTTATACGGATATCTTCTGCTGGATCAGAAGAGGATTTCCGATGGATAGCTAAATTAATTATTGTATTGACGTTATGTTCCTTAGATAGACGTTCAATAGCTCCGGGCTCCCCAATATCAATTTGCTTGATAAGTAGCCCATTTTTCACTTCTTGTCTCAGAAAACTAGGAGGTTCTAGATTTTCATATGAAGTTACAACAACGCTTTCTCCTGCGTCAGTAAATTTTTTGACCACATGCGCTCCGATAAAACCAAACCCTCCGGTGATAAGCGTTGTCATAGGATTTTCACTTCGGTCTTTGTGATTCCGATATTCAATATGACCCCCTCAATTTCGTGTTGCTCCGAATAGGCATTTTGTGTAGGCGTTTCAAAGTGCAAAGTATCGCTTAAAGTTTCTTCTTTTAAGTAACTTGCATGCTTTCTAAGTGCATTTGAAGAATGGGAATGGGTGCAATCGATATAGCAAACTATACGGTCTTCAATCTTTAGTCCCGCGCTTTTTCTCATGTTTTGTATTCGATGAATTATTTCTCGGGTGAAGCCTTCGTCGAGTAAATCTTCAGTAATAAGAGTGTTAATCCCTACGATTAGCCCATCTGACGAACTTTCCATACTTGCAATTACGTCATCTTTTGGTTGAAGCTCAATTAGTAAATCCTCGGCAAGTAAATTGGATTGTTCGATAACTACGCTTCCATCTTTAGCTAGGCTCTGCATTAGTAGCGAGGCATTGGCACTCTCGATCCCTGCTCGAACTTTGCTCAGTGTAGAGCCAAGTTTTGGCCCTAGAACCGGCAGGTTTGGTTTGATTACGTAATTACCAATATCTTCTGCAGAAGCAATAGATATTGTTTTAACATTTAGCTCTTCACGAATTTGATTTTCGACAAGCGGAATTAGCGCGCTATCTTCAGGTCTTGGGCGAACCAGCAGGCTAGCTAATGGTTGCCTTACTTTAATTTTTCCCTTACTACGCGCACTTCTACCTAAGCTTGCAATTCGCTTAGCTAGCCTTACTGCACGAGAAAGTTCATTATCAATTAGAAGTTCGTTTGAAACAGGGAAGTCAGATAAATGCACACTTTTCGGTGAGTTTTTTGGTGCAAGGTTTTGGAAAATAGCGTCAGAAATAAATGGAGCTAAAGGTGCTATCAACTTACTAACTGTCAAAAGGCAAGAATATAGACTGACATAAGCCCAAATTTTGTCATCATCATTTTCTGATTTCCAGAACCTTCGGCGGCTACGCCTTACATACCAATTTGATAATAAATCTACGAAGTCTTGTATTTTACGCCCTGCTGAAGTGGGATTAATTTCGTCTAGATCGTTAGAAACTTGCTTGACCAGCTCGTTTAACTCCGAAATTATCCATTTATCGAGTTCATTTGGAGGTAGCTCAGCTAAGTCAGGGCTTCCTGTTTCAGTTTTCCAAAACGAAGAATATTTATCTGCATCGAAATTATCTATATTTGCATAGGTCGTGAAGAAACTATATGTATTCCATAAAGTAAGAATGAATTGCCGTAACGTTTCTTGCACGAGTTCTGTCGAAAATCTTCGTGCTTCTGAAGCTGGAGCTGCTGTGAATAGATACCACCGTAATGCATCCGCACCGTGTTCTGAAACTACGTCCCAAGGGTTCACCACATTTCCCTTGGATTTGGACATCTTTTCCCCTTTGCCATCTAGAATGAGGCCTAGAACCAAGCAGCTTTCAAAAGAAGGTTTATCAGCAATTAATGTAGACAGTGCAAGGAGGCTATAAAACCATCCACGAGTTTGGTCAACCGCTTCAGTAATATAATTCGCAGGGAAAAAAGGACTTTCGATTAGATCATCAATATTATTGAGTGTTATGGGGTTTGAATCGGGCCCTTTTAAAGTTACTGGATAGTTCCATTGAGCAAATGGCATTGCACCTGAGTCAAACCATGCATCCGCAACTTCAGGTATGCGCTCCATAATTCCCGTGCACTGGTTACAGTTGATCTTTATTTGATCAATGAATGGTTTGTGTAAATCGAGATTGATGAAGTCAATATTTTCTGAGTTATTACACTGGCTTTGCAATTCAATTTTTGACCCGATTACTTTTAAATGTTCGCTATCGTCTTGACATCTCCATATGGGTATAGGCGTTCCCCAATATCGCTCACGGGACACTGACCAATCGATATTATTACGTAACCATTCACCGAACCTTCCTTCTTGAATATGTTCAGGTACCCATTTTATAGCGCGATTTCCTTGCACCATTGCTTCCTTTTTAGAAGTAGTTTGTATGTACCACGAAGCTTTAGCGTAATACAGCAATGGTGTGTTGCAGCGCCAGCAGAAAGGGTAAGTGTGTAAATAAGGAGATGTATCTTTGAAAAGCAATTCCCTGTTCATCAAATCTTTGATGATTTCCTTATCCGCATCCTTTACGAACTTACCGCCACCAGGGAAAGGACTTTGTAATGTTCCCTTTAAATCAACAGTATGAAACGTTTCAATGCCATGAGCCTTACCTAATTCAGCATCCTCTGCTCCATATGCCACGGCAGTATGCACTATGCCCGTACCGTCGTCAGTTGTGACATATGCAGCTGTTAAGACTCGATAAGTATGAGTATTAATCGGTAGTGAACTATATGGTGGATCGTATTGAATTCCCGCGAGTTCGGTTCCTGAAAATTCAACAATTGGATCCCACTCATCTCCAAGGACTTTCGTCTTTAAATTAGATGCAACAATAGCAAGTTCTTGCGATACGGTACTTGTACAAAGTACATATTTTTCATTTGGCCCGACTGCTAATGCTGCGTTGGCAGTTAATGTCCATGGAGTTGTGGTCCAAGCTATAAAGGAAGGTGTGCCGTTAGGCCAACTTCCTGCCTCGAAACCTATTTTCTTTAGAATGGCGTCCGATGCATGTGAATCTTGATTCTTAGATAATCGGAATCTGACAAACACACTAGGGTCGGGCGTATTGTCCTTATACCCTAGTGCAACTTCATGGGAGCTTAAACTAGTTACGCATCTTGGACAGTGGGGAGTAACTTTATAGCCTTCGTACATAAGGCCTTGGTCCCATAATCTTTTAAAAATCTCCCATGCAGTTTCAATATAGGAATTGTGATAAGTGACGTAAGCGTTATCCATATCTAGCCAGACGCCTACGCGATCTGTCATGGACTCCCACTCTGAGACATATTTGAATACACTCTCACGACACTTTTGATTAAATTCTTGTATTCCAAAGTTCTCAATTTCTTGCTTGGAAGAAAGACCCAGTTCTTTTTCTACCTCGAGCTCAACTGGTAATCCGTGTGTATCCCATCCACCTCTCCGAAGCGGCCGATAGCCTTGCATTGTTTTGAATCGCAGAATGACATCTTTAAATGAACGAGAAAGTACATGATGAATTCCTGGACTACCGTTTGCAGTAGGAGGCCCTTCATAGAAAACAAAAATTGGTGAATGCGAGCGTATATTTTCAACTTCATCAAGGATCTGAATTTTTTGCCAATAATCAAGAATTTCCTGTTCAAGCTGAGGTAAGTTGATTTGGCTGGGAACGGGATTGTAGGCTGTGTTTTGGTTAGCCATTATGATTGGTTCCTTCGGCTAGTAAGGCTTGTCTTTGGGCTTCTTGCCGAATATGTGCTATGCGAAATCGTATTAAAACTGCAGCCATTCCAAGTTGAATACCAGCTAACATTAGCCAACGGAAGCTTTGTTCTAACATTTCAGCAATTCCCATAGTTCCTCTCAATAGTGGATCTTGCCAGCATGCAACGATACCGTGCGATACTGCTAAAGCTACTAATAATAAAGTTGTTTTTGCACCAGACCGATCATCAGCTTCAACAACTCGTCGAGCTAGCCAGACTAGCACGATTATCTCACAAATTGAAAAGAGAGCTGCTATAAAAGTAAAGAATGGAGCCCAGCTTAGGCTGGTAGTACTTTCTACTTCAAATATTGGGAATCTCGCTGCTTGAGTCAGGATAAAGAAAGAGACAAAGCTAACGCCTAGTTGCCCTCCATTATTTGAAATTATCACGGAGAGTATCAGGACTATAAGGTATATAAGGATATACGCAATTAAAAAAGCAATCGCAGTTATTTCAGTTGCGTCCCCTCCGGTAAAGAAACCTGTTGCCAGTAGAACTATAGCGCCTTGCCCTGCAGGTAGCCATGTAATCATCGAAAGCGGCAATCGGCGGCGAAGAGCAAAAGTGGAACCTGCCACTGTAGCGATAAGCAGAATGAAGCTTGGTGGAGTTAGTGAGCCTACTGATCCAGGAATCTCCAAAGCTCGCCAAGGCCAGGCGACTAAAGACGAAAGGGAAAGTAGCATGAAGGGAGTCCCAAGCGTAATCAGTAATCTAGTTCTGTCTGCAGGTGTAGTTTGCGGATCTAAGGCCGTAACCATATTAATCCTGTTGCGTTTCAGTAGACTCGCGCCCCTTAGTTCTCCTTGGCTGACGAGTTTTTCTTTCGCTAGAGCTAGAATTCTCTACCGGACGTATTGTCACTTTCCGCTGTATGCCTTCTCCTGAACTTATGGTTTCAACGCCTTCAAACTCGCTGAGAGTTGAATGGATAACTCGCCGGTCACCAGCTGGCATAGGTTCTAGGGCAATTTCTTCGTCATTATTTCGCACCCGTTGAGCAGTACGTTCTGCTAAAATCCGCAATTCTCGGTAGCGTCGATCTCGATACTTTTCGACGTCAATTATTACACCGACGGACCGATCATTATTATTATTGATGATCATATTCACAACCATTTGAAGAGCTCGTAATGTTTCACCTTTTTTACCTATAATCAGGCCAGCATCCTCCCCTTGGATGTCGATGATTGCACGCTCTTCCGGCTGTTTCCCTGAATTACGGATGGTTGGAGAAACTTCGACATTAAGCAATGACAATATTTCCCGTACCGTATGTATCGCATCACTTGCGACCCCATCGGTTTCAGTGATTAGTTGTACGCGAACCTTTGCCGGTTCAGAGCCAATACCTAAAATACCGGCTCTACCATTACTAATTACGTCGACCTCTATTTCGTCTCGGCCTACGCCGAGCTCGAGAGTCGCGAGCTCTATCGCTTCTTCCACTGTCTTCGCTGAGCGGATTAGGCTCTGGTCCTCCATTGCCTTCCTCCTTATCTTGTATATATCCCCCAAGCGTTGGACCTAGCTTTGGAGATGAATTTCCTTCGGATGCAGTTGACTGAGGTATCAATCCTCCCCAGCCTGTTACGAAATACTGCATAACTATTCCAATTAGAGTAGATGCTACCCAATAAATCACCAGCCCGAGAGGGAAAAATAAACTGAACATCCCAAACATGACGGGGAACATAAATAGCATCATTCGCTGCGTACTTTGTTGTGCAGGGTCAGATGTGGAAACTTGGCTCATTTTTTGCTGCACGTACATACTTAAGCCAGAAAGCCCTACAAGAATGAAACCTAAAGTACTCCCTGCGCGCATTGGCTCGAGCGCGAGGTCCATTCCAAGGAACGCACGATTAACAGGTACTACTGAATCCAGTAAAGGTAACCAAGAATATAATTTCCCAGATAGGCCAGCCAAATTCTCTGGAGTAAACGGTAGTACACCATTAATTGCCCAAAAAAGCCCTATAAATATAGGCATTTGAATTACTAAGGGGCCTAAACACCCAACAGGATTAACACCTGTTTCTTTGTAAACTTTCATGGTCTCTTGGCCACGAAGCTGGGGGTTAGATTTGTATTTTTCGTTGATTTCCTTGATCCGAGGCTGAAGGCTTTGCATGCGTTTCATTTGACGTAACTGACGGACAACTAAGGGATAGGTAAGTGCCCGAACGATTACGGTGAAAGCAATAATTGCTATGCCTAAATTTGCGCCTAGTAGTACGTAGAGGCCCAATAGACTGTTCGTCATGGGTTTGGTAATTAATTCATTCCAAATCAGGCCCAAAAATTCCATAACTTACCTTACATCCTCTAAGTTGCGAGCCCATGCAAGCTGCCTTGTTTCCATATCAATTGCGGTAATAGTTTCATCGATAGAATGTAGAAAGACTAAATTCTCGCTTGATGTTAATGGCGAGCGGACGCTGTCGCCAACGCGGCGGTCCCACAAGCGCGAGCCACTTACAGCATCGAGGACAACCATCATTCCTGCATCTGTTGCATATACTAGTTTGTCTTCATATAAAACAGGGGCGGCAAGTATAGGATCAATTTGAGGTTCATCAGGGTATACCCATCGAATACGACCCGTGCCTACATCGTAAGCATAAATATTCCCATCCATATTGGGAATGTAGAACGTATTTCCATCAGTAATACTTCCTGCCCAAAACCAATTTTCCCCTGCGAATAATTTTTTAGATGAGCCTGTGAGAAGGTCTATCTCATAAAAATACTGGTCAAAGGTGCCCAAATACAGGTTATTACCTAGTATGGTCGGCGGCGATACAACAGCTCCTCCAAGTTTGGTTGGCGATACCCAATTTGTGGAGCAATCCGCAATAGAGATTGAATGTACGTAATGGTTCAAATCTCCGAAATAAGCTACGCCATTCGCGGCGATTGGGGTCGTCCATAATTGTCCAATAGGATCTTCGTTTCTTGCGGGGTATCTGCAAATTTCGGAGAGTGTTTGAGAATCGAGAACGTAGAGTCTGCCTTCATTTGCATCTTCCGCAGCAGCTACCACTAAGCGGTTCTCGTGCACAATTACCGAGCCTGCAATGCCCTTCGTCAGATCATTACCTCCTATTTCAAAACTTCGCATGTCTCTGAGATCGGTACGATTGAGAGATACTACAAGGCCGTTGTAAGTGCCAAAGTAAATGCGGTCTTCGTTTATCGTGGGAGTTCCGTATATTGCAGGGAAGCCTTGGTTCTGCTTGGTCTGAGGTGCTTCAAAGGGCGCAATTCTTGCAATTCCGCCCTCAACGGATAATTGAATTAGCTTACCATCCTTAGTCCCAATATAAGTTGTGTCGTTGGAGACAGCTACACCAGACCAGCTTTGGGTTGCAGCGTTACGATTCTGACCTGTGCAACCTACGAGTATAGGTACAGCGATCAAGATAAGAAGCACACCAAAAAATAAGCGCCCCAAATTAAATTTACGAAAAATGCTCAGACTCAAATATGTTTCCTCAATTAACTGTAGGCATGATTATGATGCATGCCTGATTCATTACAAATGAAAATGATTAGATCGAGAGCCTCTATCAGGCACTGGGTCGTAACCATGATTTCCAAACGGATTACAGCGTACTACACGTTTTATTCCGATCCAACTTCCAACCCAAACACCATATTCCAGGATGGCCTGTTTAGTGTACTCAGAGCATGACGGAGTGTAGCGGCATTGACTTGGCCAATAGGGAGAAAGGATTTTTTGGTATAAGGTTATCAGTGACAGTAAGAACGTTTGCATGTCCCTATCTTAATTTAGAAGTCGTAGTTTCGCGACCATCTGCATGAAGCAATTCTAATTTATTGCACAAATGCCAAGTTGCGTTTAACAATTCGGCGTGAGTGGCATTTAAAGCCGATTTTCTTGCGATAAACAGGATATCTCGTTCCTCGCGCAATGGAATCCTGCTAATTACATCTCTCAAAATTCTTTTAATACGGTTTCGGTTTACTGCCAATGGCGATGTTCGTTTGCTTACAATGAAGCCATACCTAGAGTGTTTCAAGCCATTTGGTACAGTTCTAACTACAAGAAATGTGTTTGAGCGAGACTTGCCCTGATCACGAAGGTTCTCGAAGTCACTTTTTAAACGCAACCGCTGCTCACGCCCGATGCGTTGAATGGACATAACGAATCTCGCCTATACGGTCAGCTTATGGCGGCCCTTTAAGCGGCGCGCACTAAGAACTCTGCGACCACCAGGAGTGTGCATGCGGTGCATGAACCCGTGGCGTCGTTGACGACGTCTTTTTTTTGGTTGCCAAGTACGCTTGGGCATAAGAGTCTCCAAAAGGATTTTTAACCCGTCAATTTTACTTTTGAGTAAGGAGAGTGTCAAATATGCGAGAGGATAAATTTACGGCAAAGTCTATTTTGGGGAATTATTTTCATGCCAGCTAAGAGAAAATTACGTGCAGACGAATTGCTAATCAGTAATGGACTCCTCGTTTCAAAAGAAAGTGCTAGAGCCTCGATATTAGCGGGAGAGGTTTTTTCGCATAAAGGAAGAATAGAAAAACCCGGGCAATTCTTACCGGTAGATACCCCAGTCTGGATAAAAGCAAAGAGAAAGTTTGTAAGTAGAGGCGGTGAAAAAATTGAAGGTGCTTTGCAAGACTTTGGTATAGAAGTTACCGGAGTGAAGTTTTTGGATATAGGCGCATCCACAGGTGGATTTACTGATTGTTTATTACAGTATGGTGCTTCACAGTCGTATGCATTGGATGTGGGCCGTGCTCAATTAGCAGAGAAATTACGCCATGATCCGAGAGTTTGGTACAAAGAGGGAGTCAATGCTAGATATCCCTTTGATCTCCCCGAGGAGGTAGATTTAATAGTTGCCGACGTATCGTTCATATCGTTGAAGTTAGTTCTATTACCTTCTTTGGAGCATTTGAGATTAAATGGACAAATCTTAAGTTTAATAAAACCTCAATTTGAAGCTTCCAAAAGCAAAGTAGGGAATCGCGGTATTATCAAAGATCCTAAGGTTCATGCGAGTGTTTTGGGAGAATTTTGTCTTTGGGCTATCGAAAATGGCTTAAAGGTTTTAGGCGTCCGCCCTTCGGTCATCAAAGGTGGAAATGGAAATCAGGAATTTTTTGCCCTATTCAGAAAAATAAAAAGATAAGGCATAGGTGACAATGAGATTACTTGGTTTTTTTTCGGATAGAATGTTATATGTCATGATGGAGGATTAGTTTTATTTATATGCTAGCCAGCAACCATGAATCTGACGGACCACGGGAGGCGTGTGGCGTCGCTGGGGTTTACCTTCCCAGCTTGTCTGGATATGAAGCAGCAAGCGTAGCATTCCATGCGCTTTTTGCACTCCAGCATCGTGGTCAAGAAAGCGCAGGAATTGCTGCATCGGATGGCCGAAATATACGTAACTTTACTAACGAAGGATTAGTTTCCAATGCTTTCCGCCAGGAGGATATTGAGAGGCTTCCTGGTCATATTGCAATTGGTCACACTCGCTATTCAACAACAGGATCAAGCAGCTTGCTAAATGCTCAACCTATTGTTTCTAAGAGCTCAAGCGTTGAATTAGCCTTAGCTCATAACGGGAACGTGATAAATGCTGCAGCTGTTAGGGAACGCCTAGAGATTGAGCATGGCGTCCAGTGTGCCACTGGTACCGATTCTGAAGTTATTGCGCATTTGCTCGCATGGGCTCCTGGCAATGATTGGTCTCAGAAAATTGCGCATTTAATGAAAACTTTAGAGGGAGCTTATTCACTGACGGTATCTACTGCTGACAGTCTTCTTGGAATAAGAGATCCACATGGCTTGCGCCCATTGGCTTTAGGCAAGTACCAGTCTGGAGGATGGGTCATTGCTTCAGAATCTTGCGCGTTTGACCATGTAGGAGCTCAATTTTTACGAGAGATAGAACCTGGTGAAGCAATATTAATTGACCGAGATGGATTGAAAAGCTTTGCATCTCCTGTACCAGAGGCGAAGAAGGCACACTGCGTATTCGAGCATATCTATTTTGCGCGGCCAGATTCAATTTTAGACGGAGTTTTGACCCATAGCTCACGGACACGTATGGGGCAAGAATTAGCTAGAGAGCATCCTGTAGATGCTGATCTCGTGATCGGTGTTCCCGATTCTGCTAATTCTGCAGCCGTGGGATACGCACAGGAATCAGGAATCCCATTTAGTTACGGCCTTATAAAGAATAGGTACGTCGGGAGAACATTTATTGAGCCTGACCAAAGATTTAGAGAACTTGGGGTTAGGAACAAATTTAATCCACTCCCTGAGGTTTTATCAGGTAAAAAAATTATTGTTGTGGATGACAGTATAGTGAGAGGCACTACCACCCCGCCTATCGTTGCTTTGCTTAGAAGAGCTGGCGCAGTTGAAGTTCATATGAGGGTATGTGCACCCCCAATTACTAATCCTTGCTTCTTCGGGGTTGACATGGCTACAAAGGACGAGCTTATTGCATCTGATCGTTCCGTTGAAGAGATCCGAGAATTTATCGGGGCTGATTCTTTAGGGTATTTGAGTTTAGATGGTCTACATCTGGCTATTAATAATGACCGTTCTTCCGAAGGATTTTGTAATGCCTGCTTTACAGGGAACTACCCAATTCCAGTACAATTGCAGTTGGACAAACTTTCATTAGAACGATCTATCCCAACCCTTTCTTCAAAAGAAAACAAGGCTAATCATTGAAATACTAGTGATTAGTAAATTAATTGAAGTAAAAAACTATGCCTAGTGTAGATATAGTAATTCCTGTATTAAATGAAGAACATTCGCTACCCAGATGTTTAGATATGCTTATGGATTTTTTAGGCGAGAATTTGGATTACAACTGGCGTGTAGTAGTTGCTGACAATGGTTCAACTGATCGTACTTTTGCTGTTGCGCAGCAATACCAGAATATGCATCCTAACGAAATAGGTGTTATCTACTTAAGCGAAAGAGGTAGAGGCCGGGCTTTGAAAAAAGCTTGGATGGAAAGCGATGCCCAGGTCGTTTCGTATATGGATGTAGACTTATCTACTGACCTCGAATCATTTCCTCAGTTGATTGAAGCTATCTTAGAAGAAAAGAAGCATCTTGCATGGGGCTCAAGGCTATCACGGGATTCAATGACCCGCCGTTCTTTGAGTAGGGAATTTATTTCACGGTCCTACAACCTTTTAATTCGTATGATTATGGGGACTCGCTTCAGGGATGCGCAGTGTGGCTTCAAGGCTTTAAGCGTTGAAACTGCGAGAGCTATAATTCCCCAAATTAAAGACAATGAATGGTTTTTCGATACTGAATTATTGATTATCGCCGAAAAAAATGGACTAAAAAGTAAAGAAATTCCAGTCAGATGGACTGAGGATCCAGATTCGCGGGTTAAGGTTTTTCGCACGGCATTGCAAGACATTAAAGGTCTTATGCGACTTCGGTTCGGCGGAATACCTAACGTTTTTGTGCCAGATTAGTTATGCTTTTATATGATGAATTTCAATTCTAGAAACCCCTTATTTGAAGTAAAACCTTCTGTAATTACCGGTGATACGGCCGATGTGTATTTGCACAGAACGCAGAGAATTATGCGTAATGAAGGAATGAACCCTAATGTGTTAATGGAATTTGCAGCTACTGAGCATGCAATTATGTGTGGGGCGTTAGAGGTAAAAGCGATTCTTAGCAAAGTGACTTCTGAGGGAAATCGAGAGATATGGGCATTAGAAGAAGGGTTAAGTGTGAGTCCTAGTGAGGTTTGCCTTCAGGTTCGTGCTCCCTATTCGTCTTTTGGATTATATGAAACGGCAATTTGTGGAACGCTAGCGCATCAAACGGGATGGGCTACTGCTGCAAGGAGATTAACTGATGCTGCTAAAGGAATTCCTGTAATTTCGGTTGGTGCACATAATGTTCATCCTTCGGTAGCTGCAGTAATGGATTATGCTGCAGTTGTTGGAGGATGCGCCTCTGGTTCAACCGCACTTGGAGCAAAACTTGCTAATACTCCCCCTGTTGCAACGGTTTCTGGTGCTCTTGTTCAATTAATGGGAGACCCTCTAAAAGCAGTTCTGGCATTTGACAAGGCTTTTCCGCCTGATGTCCAAAGAGTGGCTTATGTAGACCCTCGCAAGGACATAATTGATCAAGTTATTTCGGTGGCGGCTGGTACCAAAGACCATTTAAACAGCGTTAGAATATCGCGAGCTCCTGGTGGAAGGTTAGTCGATGCTTCGGATATACATTTAGTGCGGCAAAGGCTTGATGAAATAGATGCTAATCATGTTCAAATAGTCTTAAGTGGCAGATTATCTCCCGAACGAATTATGGATCTAGTGGAAAATAACGCACCTGTAGATATTCTTCATGACACGAGCTATATCGCTTCATCGTCGCCAGTTCCGTTTTCTCCAAACATCAGATCAATAAGCGATAAAGAAGTTCCACAAGAATTGGATCCAATGCCACCTAATCCAAGATTACTGAGATTACTTTAATTTCCGACTATGTAGGTTCCTAGTTCGAAGTTATTTTTAATTGCAACTGCTGATGCACTAGTAACGGGCTTCTCAAATGCAGCATATGAGCCACCGTCAATAATATAGCGAGCTGCAGTTTCAGCTGAATCAGCATCATAGATACTAGTGTGTTCTGTATTAATTTCGTCTGCTTCGTACGTGGCTAAATATTGGGATTGCCCTGCTTTGAGCTCTACTTCTTTTATGATTAGTGCATCACGCCTAACAATGGCTAGCCATCCAGAATCACCTTGGCTTGGGACAGCGGCAACTATTCGAGGGGTACTGTATTCATCCTTTTCATAATCTAAGGTCATTAAGGAAAGTGCAATTGCATCGCGTATTGGAACTCCTGAGTGAATTTTTTCTACAATTGGGTCAGTATGTGTTCCATTTGTTGCTACTGCCCATCCAGAAGCTATTCGGATAGCGTTATATGCAATATAGGGATTTCGGTGAATATCATTTTCAAACCCTTCACGAGGAATTACTGAGATGATGCCATTATTAGTTACAGCTTTTCTGTTGGGGAATGATCTACTGGACACTCTATATAAAGCTGAATTGTGACCGTCCTTCGTTTTACCTAAAGCTACAATTCTTCCTACGTACATTAAATTCACTCCAGTGACAAATTTGGATTTGCATCCATATCGAGGCCATGCGTTTCACCATTCATTAGCCTGTAATATGCAACGGTAGCAATCATTGAGCCATTATCCGTGCAAAGCTTAGGTGAAGGTATCAGTACTGGAGCAGAACTCCTCTCTTTACAAGCGATTCTAAGCGGCGTATTTGCTGAAACACCGCCTCCTAAAATTAAACCTTTGGCATGGTATTTTGCCACTGCTTCTGCAGCCTTATACGAAATAACGTCTACTACTGATTCTTGGAATGCTGCTGCAATTTCGGATACTTTTTGAAGATCGTAAGTATCTTCTGAGTATGGATAGATGAGAGAATCTTGAGCTTTATGCAAGACCGCAGTTTTTAGCCCTGAAAAGCTGAAATCATAAGAACCTTTGAGCCATGCGCGAGGGAATTTGAATGTAGGGACTACATTCTCTGAAATTTTTTGAATGGCTGGACCTCCAGGAAAGCCTAGATTGAGAACACGCGCAGCTTTATCAAAAGCTTCTCCCGAAGCATCATCCCTTGTTCTGCCAAGGAATTCATATTTCCCATGGCCTTCCATCAAAATTAAATCTGTATGCGCCCCTGAGGCTATTAGAACGATTAGAGGGAAGCCTGGGTCGATTGCAGGGTCAGAATATTCGAGCCATGCGGCATAAGTATGGCCTTCTAGATGGTGAATTCCAATTAATGGCAGGTCGCGTGAATATGCGATAGATTTTGCCATATTGATTCCTACCATCAAAGCTCCTATGAGCCCTGGACCGCGTGTCACGGCGACTGCATCAATATCATCGAGAGTGATCTCTGCTTGATCAAGAGCTTTTTGAATCACTGGGGATATTTCAAGCAAATGCTGCCTGGAGGCGACCTCAGGCACAATACCCCCATACCTAGCATGGATTTCTACTTGTGAAGATATTACGTCTGAGAGGGCTTTATGCCCGTTCTCAACGACTGCCGCAGCTGTTTCATCACAAGAACTTTCAATTCCTAGAATTAACATACATTCCGCATCCAACTATTTACTATATATGCTACCATCGTAGGGTATGTGTGCGGTATGCGTTGCAATGATGCAAAGTCGTAAAAAGGAAATCTATGTTTGATGAAATTGGCGTCGTCAGCGCTTTTTTGTTGGCGGCGTTTTTGTTACTCTCTGCTTTTTTTTCAGGCTCCGAAGCGGCGCTATTATCCGTGCAACGTGTAAGGCTGGCTCATTTAATAAATCTGAAAATTCCGGGAGCAACTAGAGTTGCAAGATTAATCGAGCATCCTGAGAAATTATTACCTCCTATTTTGCTGGGTAATAATCTTGTGAATACGGGCGCTGCGGCTATTGCAACAAGTATTGCGATTACGTTGATTGAAGATGAAAGTATGGCAGTTTTAATAGCCACAGCTTCAGTCACCATTGCGCTACTTATTTTTGGTGAAACAGTACCTAAGACCATTGCAACGAAACATCCTGAAAGGTTCTCGATAATAGTCGCTGCACCTGTGCAAGCACTGGCTTACGTTTTACGCCCAATCTCTTATTTATTGCAGCTAATAAGCACGGCTACGGCTTCGATATTTGGGAGTAATTCTTCGGTTGGTGAAATAACTGAAGAGGAAATAAAGGCGATCGTTCAAGTAGGCAGTGATCGTGGTGCTGTAGAACAAGGTGAGGCAGACATAATCAGAAGAGTTCTTGAATTTGGTGATCGTAAGGTGAATGAACTTATGACACCTAGGCCCGAAATTATAACTGTATTAGAGGGGACAACAGTTACTGATTTTTTCAAGATATATAACGATAATTACCATACAAGATTTCCTGTAATAAGGGATAACCTTGATGATGTCATTGGCTTCATCGCTGTCAAAGATGTAATGAGGCAGCTTTCTAAAGGTACTAGTTATGATTCCTCTACTACTTCTTCAGTACGCTCAGTGCGCTTCGTTCCCGAAACGAAACGGGTACAAGAATTGTTTGACGAAATGCGAGCTTCTGGAGATCAGATGGTGATGGTTGTGGATGAGTTTGGCGGTATCGCAGGATTGGTAACTTTGAAAAGGTTAGTTGAGGGGATGGTAGGGAGAGTTGGAGACAAAGAAGAAAACCAAGCGGATACGGCTATTAACCCGTTAGACGAGAATACCGTCGAATTAGACGCTGGCCTTTCAATTAGTGAGGCAAACGAACGATTAGGATTAGGTTTACCTGCTGGAGAGTATGAAACAGTGGCAGGGTTTTTATTGGAACAATTGGGGAGAATTCCTACTCTGGACGTAGTCGTTGTGCATAAAAATTTCAGATGTGCAATTGTTGAAATGAAAGGAGCGAGAATTTCGCGGGTTAGATTAACACGAGTGGTTTCGGAGAATGGATAAACCATTAGGTCCTGTTAATAAACTAGTCGCAATGAAAATTCGTGCTTCTATCCTCAAATACAGTGAAAAATTAGAAGATAAAAAAATGATATTAGCAGTGTCGGGTGGACCAGATTCATTGGCAATGCTATTAGCTGCGCAAAATGTGGGACTCAATATTAAAAAAAAATTTATTGTAGCTAATTTCTCACATGGCCTTCGTCCTAAGGAGGACGAATCAGAGCGGATCTTGGTTAAAAATATAGCCGAAAATTTCGGATTTAGTTTTACCTCAGGATCAGGTGAAGTCCTAGCCAATGAAGCTTCTGCGAGAGAAGCGCGATACAATTTTTTAGGTAAAGTCGCGCTGGAAAATGATGCAAGTGCGATTCTTACCGCCCATACAAGGAATGATCAAGCAGAAACGGTATTACTCAGGCTTATTCGCGGCACTGGACTTAAGGGAATTCGTTCAATCCGTGAGATTTCTAGTCGAAAAATATATGGCAATGAAATTTATTTACTTCGGCCAATGCTTGAAGTGACTAGGGACCAGACGGAAGCAATTTGCAATGAATTTAATATTCAGCCTGCTCGGGACAAGTCGAATGAGTCATTACGTTATTCTAGGAATAGAGTTCGATTAAAGGTTATTCCTGAGCTCATTAAAGTAAATAGCCAGGCCCAATCTGCCTTAGCTTCTTTTGCGGAACGTGCTGCCAGCGACAATCAATTATTGGAGGACCTTGCGCTTGAAGCAGTGGCTGGTTTTGAATCCAGACACAAATTTTCTATTGAATGGGATAAGAAGCAATTGAGGCAAATACCGGAGCCTTTACTTGTTCGTATTCTTGAGAATTCCTGGCGGCAATTAACCGAGGACGGTTCAACTCTCGGGTCAAAAAAACTACAGCAAATGACGAGAGTTATCCATAGTTCCGGGGAAGTTTATTTAGGCAAGGCAGGGAAATTGCAAACAACTGAAACAAATAAAGTGATTATGAAAATCACAAAGCCGTAAAGCTTACTGGGGCTCCTCTTTTGATGGATCGGGGTCGTTATTAGAGTAGGGAAGTGCTTTTCTCAAATTCGACAAAATTGCGTTCTCTAAAGGGTTTGCAGTACTAGTACCTCCAAACGTTGAATTAGGAGAAATTGAAATGCCTGAATCATCGGCGAGAATATTTTTTCGAGCGATTGAATTGGTTGCAAAATAATCACTATAAAAATTTAAAAGGAATTGATGAGCAGCTAATTCAGACTCTTTAGTTTGCAAGGATTGGCTAATGGCTTGCTGCATTGAATAAAGAATTAGCTCATTCTTAGCGTCAGGTATTGCCCATCCCGAAAATAAATAAATTCCAGCAAGAGTCGGTAGGCCTCCGAGTATTATAGTAATCGCCATTACATCAAGTAATAGCCAACTAAGCGCACTTAATGAAACTCCTGCTAGCATAAGTGCAAAGCTTTGCAATAGCTTTGCGTTAGATTTTGTAACTTTAACTACATCAATACTTGTAATTTGCTGAATAGGGACCGCTGTTGAAGTGACAGATTCTGAAGTTCTACCTAACTTGAGGACGCGTAAATTCGTTAGGAGAATTGAATCAATCCCTGCTTCATCAGGGTAATCGATTGTTCCTTTAATCGAATCAATGCCGAACCTAAATTCTTCGGTTTCGAGTAGGAGGGGATGATTAAATGCTTCCGAGTTTGAAGGGTTCATATACTGGCACCTCTTGAAATTCCCTGGAGATAATACTTATTGGCGGAAATTTATTCGCCTGAATACCTCTGCGTATTTTACATTATGCCCATCTTTGTTAGCTTTGCTCGCAGCGTCTTCGGCACGTCGTTTAGCGAATTGTTCTATTTTTTGAAGATCTGATGATAATTGACTTACATGCGCTGCAAGTCCTTGAATTTTTTGATTAATAGTTGCGCCAATATCTACCATGTCTGTAGGGTTTTCTGTTCCCCAAAGAAGAGCGCAGCTAGTCTTATGAGTATTAAGGCCATTTTGGGAATGTGAAGGAAAATGCAAGAAATCTCTGGCAAATGGGAAACATGCATCTAATGCAATCTGCCCTGAGATACGATGATCGCGGTGACTGTGTGACAAATGCCTTATTGGGTCCATAGCCATTACTATTTCTGGTTGCCAGCGACGTATCTGTTCAACCACGAGCCCTAAAAACTCATTGTTATCTGCTAATTCTCCATCACCATATTCTAGAAAATGAACTTCCTCCACCCCTAATATAGTTGCAGCATTTATTTGCTCTACGCGTCTTATGGCGGCTAATTTTTCACTTGTCATATTAATGTCAGAAGATCCTTTATCGCCATTGGTGCAGATTACATAAAGGATGTGCGCGCCTTCATTGACCCATTTTGCGACAGTACCTCCAACCCCAGATTCACCATCATCTGGATGTGGGATAACAAGCATGGCACGTTTAGGTGTCTCAATAATATTCATTGGTCTCATGTTATTCTGCTATGATCCCGCTGTCATTTGGTTTCTTGGATTGTTGGAGATTAATTTCTATGAGCAACTCTTTGAGTTTGGCTACGTTTACCTTAGATAAACTTCCCCAATTAGCTGATTTAAAGTTAGGGTTTCCAGCTTCAAAGAGAGAGCAAAATTTTCTGATGCGCCAATTGGCCCAGCCTAATATCGATCCAGAGCGAGACTGTTTTTTCGTCCTAGATGGGTCATTACCTGTCGGGTATTTTCTGCTAATTCAGGAGACGCTATTATCGAGAGGAGTACTAGAATATAGCGTTATTGATGTTCCTGAACGAAATAGGATAACTCGATTTTTATTGGATGCCGCATCAAAAATAGCAGCGGACTCCGATCTTAAAATACTTCACGTAGACGTTCCGGAATCGAGTCAATATTTGGAAAATTTTAATGCAAACCCTCAATGGGAGCATATTCGAACACACCTGCACTTGGTTACCAATGTTAGAGAATTCCCTGAGATAGAGATTCCAGGGAATTTAAATTTGAGAATCGCTAATAAAGAAGATGCAGCCGTGGTTACTTCTATTCAGAATCAAGCATTTCAAGGTAGCTGGGGGTATTGCCCCAATACCGTGGCAGAGATTGAATACAGGATTTTTGATCTACCTGAGTACAAACCTGACAGAGTATTAATTCTGGAACAAAATACAGAGGCAGTAGGCTATTGCTGGACACACGTAGACTCAATAAAGAATTCTGGAATTATAGGTATGATAGGCGTGATTCCTTCCTATCAAGGCAACGGATTTGGGAAAATACTTTTATCTTCGGGGTTAAGCCACTTACAAGCATCAGGTTTGGATTGCTTTGAAATAACTGTGGATAGTGAAAACCCATCTGCAATTCACGTATATCAAAAAGCAGGATTTACTTTAGATTGGAAATCATTTTGGTATGAGCGTAAACCAGGCGGGTAATATTTATTTGATCAGGAAGGCCAGAGCTATAACCGCAAGTACGATCCCAGCAACATAGGAGACCTTGAAAGGCTCACCCAAGATAAGGAACCCTATAGTTGCAGCAATAATTAAATTCATGGAAAAAATTGGAGCAACTATGGAGGCAGGACCAAGGTTTAGAGCGCGATAGAGTGAGAATATGGCACCCGCCAAAACTATTGATGTGAGAAGTAAAATACCTGTAGTTTGATTAAAACCCAATCCTCTAGTGGCTTTAGTTCCTTCGATAGCCCACCAAATAAATCCTAATAATACAATCGAAGAGTTTGTGATAATTAATGCTACAGAAGGATGAATGGTCTTAAGTGAGACTTTTAGCAGGGCGATCGCTATGCCATAAAGAGTCAATGCTATAAAGGACCAAAGAAGATAAGTCATGCTAATTTTTCGTTGGGTTGAAGCGCAGCATAAGAACTTTCGCTAGTCACATATGATCGATATATTTTGGAAAGTTCGTGCGCTGAATGCTCCCATGAAAAATACTTTGAATGTTCAAAACTATGGTCTCCCAAATTTTTGGCTAAATTGTTGTCAAAAAGAATTTTTTGAAATTTATTGCCCATTTCTATAATGTCGCCTGGCGGGACTCTATATCCGGTAACTTCATTAACAACAATTGATTTCAATCCTCCAATATCAAAAGAAACCACAGGCGTTCGACACGCCATCGCTTCTAAGGCAACTAGACCGAAGGTTTCATTTAGTGAAGGAATGGCACAGAGATCAGAGGCGATGTAATAATCTGGCAAGGTTGCTTGAGGAACCGCAGGATGCCAAATTATTTTTTCATAAACACCCAGTTTAGAGGCAATTCCCTTTAGCCAAATCAAACTGGAGTCTCCAACGTCTCCCCCCACAAATAGTATTTTCACATCATCAAGATTTTGCATTTGCGCTACGGACGAGAGCAGCAGTTCCGGGCCCTTAAAATATTCTATCCGTCCTACGAACAAGATAATTTTGCTGTCAGGGCTAAGGCCTAGCCGGAGCCTAGAATCTGATTGGCTTCCTGGGTGAAACAACTTGGAATCAACTCCAAGCTGAACAGCATTTGTCTTATTTACCTCTGTTCCATATATACGATGCATCGCATGGGATTCTTCTTCAGTAAAAGTGATGATCCCATCCGCAGTAACTGCAATATTTGCTTCATTTTGCTTTCGGTAGGAACCCTCTTTATGACCACCAGAACGTTCCTTTATTTCAGCAGATGTATGGAAAGTGAATAAATGAGGTACACCTAGGTAATTTGCGAGACTCTGCCCTGCACTTGCAGAGAGCCAGTAATGACTATGTACAAGATCGTAGGAGAGTTCGTTGTCCGAAATAAAATCGAGTAGATTGTCCGTGAACTCGTCCAGGTGCTTAGTAATTTCATCTTTACTTATTTGTGGGTTGCCTGCGGGAAGATGAAAAATATGTGAATTTTGGTCAAATTGGAAAATTTCTGGACCGCCTACATGATGACATCTTGTAAAAATGTCAACCAAAATACCTTGTCGCGAGAGTAACGGTGCAATTCTTCTCAAAAAAACATTCATTCCACCTGCGGATCGCATACCTGGTGTCATTAATGGGCAACCATGAGTAGAAATAAATGCCACTCTTCTGCAATTTTTGTTAATTGAAAAGGTATTCATTCGATTAGAGAAGACTACGTGAGATTCGTATCTTATGTACACTTGAATCAGTTGCACCTAAATGGTACTTATAAGCCTCTGGCCCCCTCAGCAGGTCGAAATAGCCTAAACCAGATTCAATCGCATCTTTTATACAGAGCGCCTTCAATATTAAACCAACTGATAAGTTTGAGAAGTTTTGCAAGTACCCACTATTATAAACAAGTCTTGTATTTTGATAATCAAAACACATTACTGCAGCTACTGGTGCGTCCTTCAATTCAAGGATAAATAATTTTAGGTAATGGCATTCCTGCATTTTATATGCTACTGCCTGAAGGAAATTTTCCCGTTGAGGTATTAAAAAATCTTTCTTGTCTTCACGGCTCCCGGCCATCATTGATATGAATAAATTTAAATCATCTTCTAGCGTGGATGAATTAGAGGTACGAAGACGAAGATCTCCAGAGCTTTCAATTCGTCTAAATTTCCGACGCAACTCATGCCTATCTTTTTTATTAAGGAGATAAAGGTATTCATCCCAAGACGAAGGCAAGCTTATTCCTGGCACAACGTCTTCAAATTCGATTGAAACGCTGTATCCACGCTCTGATGCGGCTTTAGGTAATAATGAAAACGTTGGTGTCCATGCAGGGATTGATGTCAATTCGAAGCTCGTCCAGTCTAATTGCTCAACACTTTCAAATAAATACGGATAAAATTCTCTGTCATTAGTAATGAAATCATGGTAATCAAATAGGTCGGTATCTCCAATGAATCTTAAAGTGTTATCTTTTAAGGTGAGAGGGGCAACACCCAGGGATTTATTAATAGATTTCACGTCAATAAGACTTAAGGTCTCCCTGTCACCATAGACAGACCACCATGTTTCTTGCCATTCAGGAGTAAGGAACACGCTACTCCACGCCTGAAGTAGTTGAAACTCTTTCCATTGTTCACGAATTTCATCGAATGACGACGAGTTATGCGCATGCGCTAATGTCAATGCAGACCCTCTTGAAGTAAGCTCAGGACTTCTGAACGAGTACGGCTACTCGTTTCAAATATGCCTCTTAATGCTGAAGTGACAATTGATGTTCCAGGTTTTCGAACGCCTCGCATGGCCATGCATAGATGCTCTGCGCGCATAACTACGGCAACTCCTTCAGGATTTACGACATCCATGATGGAATCAGCAATTTGGGATGTTAGTCGCTCCTGTACTTGAGGACGCTTAGCAAAAATATCTACAGCTCGGGCCAATTTGCTTATCCCTACAACTTTTCCTCTTGGTATATATGCGACATGTGCAGTACCAAAAAAAGGTAGTAAGTGATGCTCGCATAAAGAATAAAATGGAGCATCGCGCATTATCACCATTTCTTGATGATCTTCTTCAAATTGAACTTTTAATACTTCGTGGGGATCCATTTCGTATCCACCGACGATTTCCTCATACATATGCGCTACGCGTTTAGGAGTATTAAGCAGACCGTCTCTGTTCGGGTCTTCCCCTATAGCTATTAGTAACTCATGAACTGCTTTTTCAACACGGGACGTGTCTACTGTCATTTTTATCCTCTATTGCTTTCAATTATTTTCATTACTTCCTGAAAACTAGGCAAAGCTTCTTCGGGGGGAGCCTCTGCCAGTGAATTTGCGATTGGTGGATCCTTAAGTCCGTTGCCAGTAATTATGCATACAATAGTTTTATTACGTAGATCCAATCCTTGATTTACATGCTTGATCAAGCCTGCAATAGAAGCAGCTGAGGCAGGTTCACAAAAAATACCTTCCTCTCTTGCCATACGCTTATAGGAACTTAGTATTTCCTCGTCAGATACTGAATCGATCGTTCCTTTTGATTCATCACGAGCAGTAATGGCAGTTGCCCAACTTGCGGGATTTCCAATACGAATAGCGGTAGCAATCGTCTCAGGATTTGCCACTGGGTGCCCGTGCACGATAGGCGCAGCCCCGGATGCTTGGATCCCCATCATACGAGGACTATGGGTTGATTTTCCGATACTTAAATATTCTTTGAACCCTTTCCAATAAGCAGTGATATTCCCAGCGTTTCCTACAGGTATATATACATAGTCTGGCGAATCCCCTAATTCATCAATCAATTCGAATGAAGCAGTTTTTTGACCTTCAATTCTATGGGGATTTACTGAGTTGACCAATGCGAAATTGGCTTCATCTTCACCTAGCTTGATGGCAATATTTAAAGATTCGTCGAAATTACCGTTGACGGTAATTATTCGAGCCCCATAAGCGATGGCTTGGCTCATTTTCCCTATGGCTATGTTTCCCTTTGGTACAAGTACTATTGTTTCAAGACCAGCTGCAGCTCCATATGCTGCTGCTGAAGCGCTGGTATTACCTGTAGAGGCACATAGCAATTTGGGACTACCTCGCTCAAGTGACTTAGCTACAGCCACAACCATTCCCCTGTCTTTGAAAGACCCAGTGGGGTTGCATCCTTCAAGTTTAAAATACAAAGATTCAAGACCTAGATGGGCACCAATAGAACGGGATTTAACTAAAGGCGTATCCCCTTCTCCTATACTTAAGGAAGGTGTTTGATTATCGATTGGAAGATAGGCCGCATATTTTTTTATGATTCCTTGACCCATGCATACCTCCAATCAAGATTTACTAAATCCGCTGTCTTCAATGCGTATGAAACTGCAAATAGCATTGATTACGTCTAAGGATTTTAGCTGCTTGATTGCGTTCTGCATTGATTTTTCTAAGGATTTATGAGTTGTAATGACAATTTCAGCCGTAGACTCGGCTTCGTCGTCAATTTCTTTTTGGATTACTGTTGCAAGACTAACATTCATATCACCAAGAACTCTAGAAATTTTCGCCATTACTCCTGGTAAATCTTTGACATGGAGGCGAAGGTAGTATTTTGTTTCCAAATCATCAAGCGGTAAGGACTTATATTTTGAGGCGATTTCAATATTGTTTGGTTTCAGTCCGGCAGAATCTAATTTTTGCCCAATGTTAATGACATCACCTAGGATGGCAGAAGTAGTCGGACCCGAGCCTGCGCCTGGTCCCTGTAGCATTGACCACTCTACAAGATCCCCCTCTAATTCAATTGCATTATCAACACCATTCACTTGCGCTAATGGATGATCCATAGGAATAAGAGAAGGATGAACACGCGCTCGTACGAATTGGCCTTCCAGTTTGCTGATCGCTAACAGCTTGATGCAATATCCAAGCTCTTTTGCATAAATAAAATCTTCGGGCCCTATTGACTCAATCCCTTCTCTAAATACATCTTCATCATGAATTGCGGACCGAAATGCCACAGAGCTAAGAATTGCCAATTTGTAAGCTGCATCATCACCATTAACGTCATATGAAGAGTCGGCTTCTGCGAACCCTTTCATTTGAGCTTCATTTAAGGCTGCATTGAAAGAGGCTCCGCCTGCTGACATATTTGAGAGAATATAATTTGTAGTTCCATTAATGATTGCTTGAACTGCACTAATTTCGTTAGTAGCTAATTGGTGCGTTAGCGCCGAAATAATGGGGATACCTCCCCCAACTGATCCTTCATAGCCTATTAAAACTCCTTCTTTGTTTGCATTGTGAAGCAGCGCCATTCCATGTTTAGCCATCACTTCTTTATTTGCAGTAACAACATGTTTATTTGATTTAATGGCAAGGTTTATCAATTCAATAGCAGGGTGCTCACCACCTAATACTTCTATAATTATATCTACGTCATCAGACGTGATTAGAGCTTCTGCGTTTTCAGTAAATGGCAAATCAATATTTGAAGATGCATGATGGTTTGATGCATTTCTTACTAGAATGCCCATCAGTTTTACCGGTCGCCCGATTCGCTCTGTAAGTAAATCAGATTTGCCTTCAAGAGCATTTATAACACCAGCTCCGATAGTACCTGCTCCAAGTAAGCCAATGCCAATTGGTTTTACTTTATTCATATTCCCTTTCAATTTGGCCAAGAACCCACTTAATATCATCATCATTGAAAGTGAATATGATTTCACTTGTTATTTGGTCCATCCAAGATTGGAAGTTATTCTGAGCCAATAATATTCGCATTGATTCTGAAATCTCACGATCCTTTGAATTATTTGTTATGCGATAGACGATGCTTCCAAGGCTTGTCACGATAGGCGGGCTTATGGAATTGTTCTGATTATCATTTGCAAATAAATAAGGGTCCATTTCTAAAAGAGCACCTTTCGGGACCCAGCCAACAACTCCTGCTTTATCAGCGAATATACTATCAACGTTCAATTCTGTGGCCACAGAATTGAAATTTTCTCCTGAAGAAATTCGTTCATATGCGTTTTGCCCGCTGATTGAATTAGCGGCGACTATCCATTCTAAAAATACCTGGTCTGCCGTTTTTGAAGCTTGGGTGAGGAATAAATCAAAGTAGGCATCTTCTAAAAGTTGCCCTCGTATCCAGTTTTTATAATCAGAGACTTCAATTCCGATGAGATTTACGAAATTTTCTAATTCTCTTTCACCTTCTTGACTTAGAGAGCTGGGGACATCCGAAGTACCTGTCGCTTTTTCAAACATGGTGATCAGTTTGTTTTCAACCTGGTTCAATTGGATATCAATACCTTGGTCTTGAGAAAATTGATCCAGAGTATTGTTTTTAATAAGTGTATTCAGTGCAATATTTGGATTGAATTGACTCGTGTAAAAGCCTTCAATTTTTGTGTAAGGAACTACTTCGTGTAAAAGATAATCCTCGCCGTTAACGCTCGCAACGATTTTCTCTGGAGGTTTTAAAAAATTGAAATACCAACCTGTAGCCAATAACCCTATAATCAACAGGCCCAATGCCACGGCAGCTCCAATTAGGATGCGTTGTAAATAGCGCTCCTCTGTCCTGTTATGGACGTTGTCCTTCAGAGTCGGGCGCGCGGTATTTTGGCGTTCCGCACGACGGCGCTGTCGCATTTATTCTTCCGATTGCTCATCTGCAGGCGCGGTTTCTACTGGGGCTGATGACTCATCCAAATTTTCAGCTTCAATAGTGGCGCTATCAGTAGCAACGGTTTCCATATTAGGTGCTTTTGTCTCTGTAGCACCTGTTTCGTTTGCTAGCGCTGCAGATTGTGGAACTTCTACATTAGCGGGAGGGGCAGAAAATCTGCTTCCTGAATTATCCCGAGGGGTGAACTTCCGGTCTCGATTACCCCTGTCAGGGCGCCCCAGTTCGATTTGACTATGGCCTCCAGTATAAGGAAGAAGAGCTAAAAATCGAGCACGCTTGATTGCGACTGCAAGCTTACGTTGATGTCTTGACCGAGTTCCTGTACGCCTTCGGGAATCTATTTTCCCCCATTCCGAAACAAAGCGACGAAGAATAGAAACATCCTTGTAATCAGGTGACTTATGTTCAGCACTGAAGTAGCAGACTTTCCTCCTTGGGAAAAATCTCCTTCCTCCAGTTCTTCGACGTCGTGTACTCTGCATTCAGAAACTCCTTAAATAACTCGCTTAGGGACGTGATTGGTTAAAAGGGTAAGTCTTCAGGTGAGTTAGCTTCACTCCCGTAAAATTCTTGGGTGGAAATGGAACTAGCATTCCCATAATCTTCGTAATTTTCACCCGAACTAGGCCTGTCAAGAAATAGGACGCGATTTGCAATAATTTCATTGCGAAAGCGCATTTGCCCGTCATTGCCTTGGAAGGAATGACTTTGAAGCCTTCCTTCAACGTAAGCTCTGCGGCCCTTAGCCAAATATTGATTAACTTGCTCCGCCAAGCTATTCCACGCAACAACAGTAAACCATTCAGTTTCCTGTTTTCTCTCTCCATCTTGTGCGTTGTAAGATCTACTTGTAGCAATGCGAAAAGACGTTACAGGACTTCCGGAGGGCGTGTACCGCATCTCGGGGTCAGTACCCACGTTCCCTATTACCATAATTTTATTTAGTCCTACCAAGGAAGACTCCTAGTCCTCTGCACGGACTAGCAAATGGCGTATAACATCATCTGCCAGCTTTAAATTACTTTCCAATGCATGAGTTCCGTCATTTTCCATTTGGATATTAGCTTGATGGTAGTTTGCTTCAGTATATGAGCCAATTTTATAGGCAAGCTTGCGTCTACCCCAGTTGTTTTCACTGATAATGTCACCACCGTGGTCAACAGTAATTTTGCGGACACGCTCAACTACTGCATCGACCCGCTCCTGATCAGCTTCTGGGTTAATCATTAAAACTAATTCGTACTGGCGCACTATTTCTCCTAATACTCAAAACGTTATGCGGGATAAACCTACACGCGAATCAAGATTATAGCAGTGAATGTAAGCCTACTCAAATATTTTGCAAATTTAATAATCAATTCCAGGGACAGGGAAGTTTGCAGTTAATTGGTTAACCTCATCAGCGATTACTTTCAATTGCGCAGGATTATCTTTTTCATTGAGAGCCCTAACAATAAATTGGGCGACTTTTTGCGACTCCTCAACCCCAAACCCTCTGCTGGTAATCGCAGGTGTTCCTAGCCTTAAACCGCTAGTAATTCGAGGTGGTTGGGGATCATTCGGAATCGCATTTTTATTTGCGGTTATGCCTACTTTACCCAGTGCATCCTCGGCCTCAGCACCAGTTAAATTAATGGGCCTCAAATCAACTAGCATTAAGTGATTGTCTGTCCCGCCGGATACGATTCGAATCCCCGCACCTTCGAGCGCTGAAGCCATTGCGCGCGCATTTTCAACGATATCGGCACCATATTTTTTAAAATCTGGTGAAAGTGCTTCCTGGAAGCAAACTGCCTTGGCTGCAACGGCATGCATTAGCGGGCCACCCTGAGCATATGGGAATACAGCACGGTCTATGTTTCTCTGGTAATCCTCAGTGCATAGGATGAATGCGCCTCTTGGCCCTCTTAGGGATTTGTGCGTTGTGCTAGTGATTACCGATGCATATGGAACCGGAGAAGGATGAGCCCCTGAAGCTACAAGGCCAGAGATATGAGCCATGTCGACCATTAATATTGCCCCTACTTCATCTGCAATCTGCCTGAAGCGAGCAAAATCAATTGTCCTAGGATAGGCGGTATAGCCCGCTACAATTACTTTTGGCATTGACTGTCGCGCAAGTGCAGAAATCTCTTCGTAGTCCAGTTGCTCTGTTTCTGAATTCAGCCCATATGCAACGAAATTATAAAGTTTTGAGGAGAAATTAACGGAACTGCCATGAGTTAGATGTCCTCCTTGGTCAAGACGCAACCCCATGATTGTGTCCCCTGGTTCACAGATTGCAGCATAGGCTTCTAAATTAGCGGTTGCACCGCTATGTGGCTGTACATTAGAGTGCTGCGCTCCGAAAAGCTCCTTTGATCTATCTATAGCAAACTGCTCTGCAATGTCGACATATTCACATGAGCCGTAATAGCGCCTGCCAGGATAGCCTTCTGCATATTTATTAGTCAGAGCCGAACCTTGCGCTTCAAGTACTGCGCTGCTTGCGTAATTCTCAGAGGCAATCAGTACGATATTTCTACGTTGCCTTTCGGTTTCTTTTTTTATTGCATCTGCAATTGCTGGGTCATTTTCTGCAAGGACACTCAATCTATTCCTCCATTTATCTGATTCGGGGGAGAATTTGTATTTAGCATAGGGTTTATTCTGTACTATATGCAATCGAAAATTGTGCACATTACTATAGAAACACTTGGCGAGAACCTAATTCATTGCGATAATGGTATTCTCCATCAAAGATTGAGAAATTTTATATAGGTGTCCTGCAATGGCATATCAAGTATATTTTGCCGATTTATCTGAAGAGAATAAAGCGCTAACGCTAACACTCCTTCGCCTTAAAGAAGAGGCGGGGACTATAGAGAATAACGAGGCAAAGCTTTTAGAAGAACTCAGAGGTAGTCCAACTCCATGGCCTCAGACGATTGTAGAGGAGCCCACTCCTCGTAGCTACGGCCGTGGTGGAATCCGGCGGAGCTCACGACGGAACTCAACGTCTAGTCGCTCTTCAAGGTCTTCGGGTTCTGAAAATTAGTAATCTCTTCGTTTAAGGAATAAAGCTTTTCTTGGAAGGAATAGAGATTTTCTAGAGTTTCAATCAATTTTTTCCCCCAAGGATCAGTATCCTTGTCTGTCCTTATCGTAATGAATTGGTTGCCTACATGTACATTAGCGCCTAAGCATGTTGCTAATGCATATCGCGCTCCTGCTATTTCCTCGTTCATTCGAATTTGAATTTCATTGTGCTTTTGGTGTATGGATTGAACATTCGCGATTTCTGCAAGATATTTTACTCTGGTCGAAAATATCAGATTGTGCATTTCGTCAGGTAATTTCCTTCCAAATCTCTCAGCAATTTCGTCTTGAAGGTTTGTAATATCCTTTTTATCTCTGACATTCGCTAATTTTTGATACATTCTCATTCGGGTAGGCATATCTTCAATGAATGCTTCAGGAATTGAAGCGGTCAACTCTAAATCAATAATTGCCTCAGATCTTGAATGCTTAACGCTAGCAGTCTCATTATTTTGACTGCGTAATTCTTCTACGGCCTCTGCCAAAAGCTTGGAGTACATTTCAAATCCTATTGCATGAACATGACCGCTTTGATCTGCTCCAAGTAGATTGCCAGCTCCACGTATTTCTAAGTCTTTCATCGCGATCTTAAAGCCTGCTCCGAGTTCGTTAGCAGCTAATATTGTTTCTAGGCGTTTTTGAGCGGTATTTGTCAGTGTTTTGCCATGTTCTACCATTAAATATGCATAAGATCTTTGCGCTCTCCTACCAATCCTTCCGCGTAGTTGATAGAGCTGAGCAAGACCGAATTTATCGGCATTTTCTACGATCAAAGTGTTAACGTTCGGAATATCTAATCCGGACTCAATGATAGTAGTGCAAACCAAAACATCTGCTTCGCCTTCAGCAAATTCATCCATCACTGTAGAGAGATCATTTTCTGGCATTTGCCCATGGGCGACGGCTATTTTTACATGAGGTAGCATAAGGCGAATTTGAGACGCTACAAATTGAATACTTTGTACTCGGTTGTGCAGATAGAAAACTTGACCACCTCTGTCTATTTCACGTTGAATAGCTTCCTTGATTAAATCATTGGATTTTTCGGCAAGGAATGTTCTTACAGGAAGTCTTTCTTCAGGTGGAGTTTGTATTGTTGAGATATCACGTATACCGGCTAAGGCCATATGCAACGTTCTTGGTATTGGTGTAGCACTTAAAGTGAGAACATCTACCTCTTCGCGTAATGATTTTAGTTGCTCTTTGTGATTTACTCCGAAACGATGCTCTTCGTCAATAATCACTATGCCAAGGTTCTTGAATTCGATATCTTTTTGTACGAGTCGGTGTGTCCCTACTATTACATCAATAGTGCCGTTTTTTAACTTGAGTAGAATCTCCTGTTGTTCTTTAGGGGATTTAAATCGACTAAGTAACTCAACACTTACAGGGAACGGTGCTAATCGGTCTGACAATGTTTGATGATGCTGTGAAGCAAGTACAGTCGTGGGTACCAATATAGCTGCTTGCTTGCGACTTAGAATTGATTTAAAAACTGCTCTCAACGCTATTTCAGTTTTTCCGTAGCCAACATCTCCGCAGATCAAACGATCCATTGGGCGGGGTTGTTGCATGTCATATTTAACATCTTGAATTGCGGTCAACTGATCAGGTGTCTCTATGAAAGGAAATGCGTCTTCCATTTCATACTGCCAAGTTGAATCAGTTTCGTGAGAAAACCCCTTAACAGACTCTCTCTGTGCATACAATTCTAGAAGATCAAAGGCTAGTTTTTTTGTAGACTCTTTTGCTCTTGCAAGCGTTCTAGTCCATTCTTGTGTGCCTAACCTTGTAGGATTTGGAGGAGTATCCGTACCTCCAGAGTAAGGCGTGATTCTGGAAAGTTGCTCCATGGGTATGTAGAGTCGATCTTTTTCGGCGTACTCTAATACTAGGTATTCTTTAGGGCTTTCCTCAGAGCGAATTACTGTCCCTATGAATTTTCCAATCCCATGATCCGCATGTACAACGTATTCTCCATGAATTAATTCCTCGATAGAGGTTGATCGAAATTTGGAAGAATGCCTTTTAGGCTTTGAAACAAATTGCTTTTTAGTACCAAATAACTCAGTGTCAGTCAGCAGGGTTAATATTTTTTGATTTTTTTCTAGATCTTCAACAACATACCCTGTAGAGTGAGTTGAATCTGTAAGAATAGGGTTGTAGTAAGAGACATCTCCAGTGATTGAGTCGGATTCAGAAACGCCTATATCATTTTCTGAAAGAATTTCCCTAAGTCGTTCTGCATGACGTGTAGAGAGCACGACTTTCCCCAGAGAGCCCATTTTTATATCAGAGGCCATTTTTTCAATTGCTCCGTGATAACTCGGTGCTGGAGAAAATGGGAAATTAACCGAATCGGTTTCTCGGTCAGGATAAAGGTACCTTGATAATGAAATTTGACTACTAAATCTCTTTAGATGGGCTTTGGCATCATCCCAGGAGCATAATACTGAAGGGAAATTGAAGGGTAATTCAGATCTACTTTCTTTTAATTTTCGTAGCTGAATCAGCCTAGTTTCAATCTGAGTCGCTAATTCAGTTATCTCTGAGAATTCGTTTGTGATTATTAATGTGTTTTCTGGTAAATGATCTAATAACGTGTGTTGTAGAAAAAACCCAGAATACATAGCAGCATGTTCAGAGTGGATACCAGCTATAAGATTTGCTAGTTCTTCTTGCACTCTGTCGATTTCAAGTTGATCCATTTGTGAGAAATCTAAGCGGGAGATCAATTCATTAATCTGTTGATTATTCGATAGCTGTGGAAGAATTTCCTTGGCTGGGTATATTTTTAAAGGCATATGAGTATCTAATGACCGTTGAGTTAGCAGATCAAATGTGCAAATTTTATCTATGACATCTCCCCACATATCTATCCTGCAAGGCATTTCGTGGGCAGTGGAGAAAATGTCGATAATCCCGCCCCGTTTAGCTGCTGAACCCATACGTTCCACTGTAGCGTCGACGCTATATCCTAGATTATTCCAGTTTAAAAACATGGATTCGTAGGATATTTTTTCACCCGTATCTAATACTTGTGCGTAATGTTTATAAATTTCGGGATCTAAAGTTTTTTGTAGTAGGCCCATGATTGAGGTGATAATAATCGGAGGATTAGATGTAGCCGAATATATAGACCCTAGGGCCACCAGTCGCTCGTGTACGGTTCCGGCTTCAATTGAAAGCCTTTCGAAAGGGAGAATCTCAGCTTCGGGGAAATGGAAAGCTTTATTACTCTCACTGGAGTATTTTTCAAGGCTTTGGGTTAGCTCGCGTGCGGAGTCAGCTGAGGGGCAGATAACCAGAATTGGACGATTTTGATCTTTTTGTAGCCTTGAAATCAATATAGCTTTAGAAGAATCAGGTACTGACCCGATTTTTAAGTAAGAGCTTCCTACTAACTGGTTAATAGACCTGTATTCTTCAATATCATCAAAAACATTGATTAGTTTTGAGGCATCCATGTTTTGCTCGCAAAGAAGGGGCGCACCTTGTAAAAGGGCGCCTGATTAGACATATTTTAGCAGCTGAGCTTGGTTAAGAGAATTGTAACTACTGCATGGGATACAATTGCAGCGTGAATTGGTAATGGGGAACAAATATGGCAAGGCAAATACCACCGTTTAAGAATGATGCTTTGGTTTATAAAAGAATTGTAGTTAAAGCAGGGACGAACGTTTTGACACATGGGGGTTCTGATCTTAATCGAGCTGCAATGGACTCCCTTGTTGACCAGATTGCCAAAGCTTGGAGCGAAGGAATTGAAATTTTATTAGTGACCTCGGGAGCAATTGCCGCAGGTCGTGAGGTAGAGCCAAATATTTCAGGAGGAAAAAGTATAGGAGCTAGCCAAATGCTCGCGGCTATTGGCCAAAGTAGGTTGATGCATGCCTACCAAGAACTATTCTCCAAGAGAGGTATCACAGTGGCGCAAGCGTTGCTAACCGCACAGGATGTTGATGATCAAATTGGATATCAAAATGTGAGGAACACCCTGGTGGGCCTTTTAGAGAGAAGGATAATTCCTATAGTTAATGAAAATGACGTAGTCGATACTGCTGAAATTAACAATCAGCGTTTTGGTGATAATGATGTTTTGTCTGCGATAGTCGCAAAAATTGTAAGTGCTGATCTTTTACTATTACTGACTGACACTGACGGCTTATTCACTTCAGACCCCAAACGCAATCAGCAAGCAAAATTGATTAGTAAAGTTGAAATTATTGATGAGTCGATTATGTCGCTAGCTGAAGAGCACAGTAGCAATATTAGTCGTGGAGGAATGATTTCTAAATTGGAGTCAGCACGTTATGCGACAGACGCTGGGGTAGCGGTAATTGTGGCCCCCGGAAATCTCAAAAACGTTATACAGATTTCTGCATTTGGATCTCAAGTGGGCACCTTATTCACTGCAAAAGTAGATTATGGAGGCAAAAATGGTTAATTCAACAAATAGCCTTGAGCTGATCCAAAAAGCTGGAAAAGCGAGAGATGCCTTCCGAGATTTACGGACTCTTTCATCTGAAAGAAAAAATATAGCATTAAATGCGATTGCAGATTCATTAGACCAAAGTCACGAAGAAATATTGCAAGCGAATATGATTGATATGGAGCTTGGCCAAAAAGATGGATTATCAACTGCAGTTTTAGGCCGGCTTTTGCTTGATGAAACACGTTTAAATAGCATGTCAATGGATCTTCGCTCGGTTGCATCTTTGCCTGATCCTGTAGGGGAGAGTTTTGATGCTAAGACTCTGGATAATGGAATAAAAATTGAGAAGCGCCGGGTACCTTTAGGAGTGATTGGCTGCGTATATGAGAGCAGGCCTAACGTAACTACCGACATTGTTGCCCTGTGTTTGAAATCAGGTAACACCGTAATCCTTCGGGGAGGTAAAGAGGCAGTTAATTCCAACGCTGCCTTGATTAAACTTATTAGGCAAGCTTTGGAAAAGTCAGATATTTCAGCTGATGTAGTTCAATTTATAAATAGCACAGATAGATCTGTGGTGGATCAAATGATTCGGGCTAATGACTGTATAGATTTATTTATACCTCGTGGGGGAGCCTCGTTAATACAGTACGTTAGAGATAACGCTACCGTTCCTTCAATTACAGGAGGTATCGGAGTGGTTCATATTTACGCAGATGAGTCTGCAGATTTACAAAAAGTGGTCGAAATTGTGCACAATGCGAAGACGCAGCGACCTGACGTCTGCAATGCTTTAGATACGCTGTTAGTTCATTCAACCATTGCTGCGGATTTGTTGGCGTCGCTAGTGCCGAATATAACTAGTGCAGGAGTAGAGATACGTTGTGATAAACGAGCTTTGTCTGTTATGGGTTCTGCTGGTTCTTCCGAATTAGTAAAGGCTGCAGAAGAAAGTGATTTTGGACAGGAATTCCTCTCATTAATTATGTCAGTGAAGATTTTGGATAGTATCGACGACGCTATCGATCACATAGAAGAATTTGGTTCTGGCCATACTGAAGCGATCATCACTGAAAATCCTCAGTCGGCAAATAAATTTCTTGATGAAGTTGAAGCATCTGTCGTTTTAGTAAATGCTAGTACCAGATTTAACGATGGCGGGCAATTGGGATTAGGTGCAGAAGTTGCAATAAGTACTAATAAATTGCATGCACGCGGTCCGATGGGACTAAAAGAGCTCACAACTTATAAATGGATTGCTTTTGGGCAAGGCCAAGTAAGGTGAAGTAAAACCGATAATTTACTGTTGCATCGGAGAGAAAATGTTGCGATTTGAGCGTGAATGTAGAACCCCGAACTCAGAGGCATATACGATTTTTGATGATGGTCAACCGCAAGGTCGTTTTGACGTTCATTTTGCGGGAAGCTTGATTCATGCAACGTTATGTGTATCTGAGAGATTTACAACGGATGAAATACAAGATCTTATAGAAGATATTAACGACGAAATTTTGGATGCAATTGGCTTGGCGCGAGACGACTTTGTCGTGCATGTTCATCAAGGACGTGAAGTAGGCATATTTTCGAATAGTGAGTATTCCGAGGATGATCAAGCAAACTCAGAGAATTAAATCTGATGATAATTGATTTCCATACTCATCTTTTGCCACCCTCTTTTATTAAAGAGAACTACGATCAAGTTATGAAGGATCAAACATTTGCATCGATGTTCGGTAAAAGTGATTTGAATTTGCCTTCGACTGAAGATCTTATTCGATCAATGGAAGCAGATGATATTGATGCTTCGGTAGTAATGGGGTACGGATGGTGTGATTACGAAATAGCAAAAGCTTCTAATGATTTCATTTTAGAGACAGCCCAAAAATACCACCCTAAGATAATTCCATTTTGTTCGGTACATCCGGATTGGGGAGACCTAGCTGTTTACGAAATTGAGAGGTGCCTCTCTCTTGGTGCAAAAGGAATTGGAGAATTACATCCCACTTCGCAATCTATAGATCTCGCTCTTAGCGAATCTATATCTTCATTAGTTCAAATTTCTAGTGAAAATGATATGCCTATAGTTATCCATGGATCGGAGCCAGTAGGTCATAAATATCCAGGTAAAGGACTTACGTCGCCAGAACAATTAGCTTCGTTTGCTATGCGGTTTCCCGAAGCTTCACTTGTCTTTGCTCACTGGGGAGGCGGATTACCATTTTATGCGTTGATGCCTGAAGTCCGCGAACTACTAAAAAATGTGTTTTTTGATAGCGCTGCATCGCCATTCTTGTACGATCCGTCAATATTTAGTATTGCAGATCAGATTATAGGGGCCGAGAAAATTATTTTTGGCTCGGATTATCCTTTGTTAAGTGCAAAGCGCGTAATGAGGCAGGTTTTTGAGACGCTGAGCCCTGAGAAAACTAAGCTCATCATAGGTGAAAACGCGAACAATCTTTTACACTGGTTTACTTAAATTAGCCCCATAATGCCACCAATAATTAGCACAAGGCCTGCAGTGAATAGGAAGCTGCTAAATCTAATTCGTGATGCTAAGGAGATTAGTAAATGGATAGTTATGAGGCCTATAAAAAATGCGACTACCGCACCTATTATTTCCTCTATTTGTAAGGAGAAATCACGTGTAATGATGATTAGCAAGGCCGCCCCGAGGCTTGCTGGAATGCTCATTAGGAAGCTTAGGAAAAGCGCATACTTACTTTCATATTTCCTAAATAGCAAGAAAGAAATTGTTAAGCCGGATCTACTGAGCCCAGGCAGTATGGCAAGCCCTTGAATTAACCCTGCTCCAGTAGCCTCTACCCAATTAATAGAATCAATTTTCCTAAGCTCTATAGCGGTTTTTTGCTTCGTTTGAACAGCACCGTTAATCCACACCAATGACCCCACTATGATCATGACAACCGAACCATTTAAAGCAGAAATAGAATTTATGCCAATCAATATGGGGATTCCACTTAAAGCTGACCCAATGGATGAATAGAGAATGAATGCGAGCAAGGGGTTTGATTCTCGAGGTCCTTTATAGGTGTCAAGAATAAGAGTTTTGATCTCTCTTCTGAAATAAACTATTGCAGATAGCGCCGTACCAATGTGAAGCAACAGTGCCAAGGCGATTGCATCTTCAAAATCTCGGCCCCAAGCTAAATTTCCTACCAATGCCACTAGGCCTTCTGAACTAATAGGCAACCATTCTGAGACTCCTTGTATAAACCCCAATATGGCGTTTTCTAGTAGTAATTCGGGTTTCATAATTTACGATATTCTTGTAGTAGGTTCGAGCATCAGACAAGGCTCTCCCCATTGGGATTTGCTTTCCAGGGACCAGTCATCTGAAGAGTTTTGGGGTCTGAGCCGTATTCCTTCATCTCCTCCAAAGATTAAAATCACTGCCCCGTCACCGGAATCCATAACCTTTGCAGCATAAGCTGCAACCGGACCTTCTGAAGACCAGCCGATTATCTCGCATGGACCCTCCCATCCATCAGGCCGGAACGCGGTTTCTACCCAACTCACTTGAAAAGGGTTTTCTAATGGCTCAAAAATGCGATTTATATCGAGATCGCAATTGCCTCCGCTGTATACGTCCACTTCAATGTAATCCATACCTGAAGTGTAACAGTCACCTAATTTAAATAAGATTGTTTCAATAACATATCTGTTTCAAAGTTCTCTGTTAGGATTTCGCCATGCAGCGTTCAATCCTTATATCAGGTGTCAAAAATTTGCCAGAGGTTTTACCTGGTGACGACTTAGCAGTATTAATTATCGAGGCGTTGGCTAGAGAAGGCTTTGATTTATTACAAAATGACATTGTCGTGATCACTCAGAAAATCGTTTCTAAGGCAGAGGGTCGGATAATTGATCTAAGTTCGGTTGTGCCTTCAAGGCAATCAATAGAATTTGCTGAAGAATGGGGTAAGGATGCGCGTGTTATAGAACTTGCATTGCAGGAGAGCAATAGAGTCGTCCGCATGCAGGATGGCATTTTAATTACTGAGAATAAAAATGGATTTGTATGCGCTAACTCTGGTATAGACGCATCTAATGTGGGGAAAAATGGAGACTTTGTGATTTTATTACCAGTGGACTGTGACAAATCAGCCATGGCAATTAAAAGAAGAATTGAAGAATTGACTGATGTTCAAGTCGCTATAGTTATCTCAGATACGTTTGGTCGTCCTTGGCGTGAAGGTGCCATTAACGTAGCTGTAGGAGTGGCCGGGATGGACCCATTGGTTGATTATAGAGGCATTGAAGATACTGACGGTCGGGAAATGCACTCGACTACCATTGCTACGGCAGATGAATTGGCTTCTGCTGCAGAATTAGTAATGAATAAGATAGATAGAATTCCTGTGGCAATTGTCAGAGGTTACGAATTCAGAATTAGCACTGAAAATAGTGGAGTCCAACCACTACTTAGAGACATTGATAAAGACTTATTTAAGTAAGAACTCGCGTTGAAGTTTTACAGCTAAGAACTCCAGAGAATAGAATTTCTATATGTTGGATTTTCTTTGTGGTATAAGTACATCTCTTGCCTCTGATTTTCCCCTTTTTAATTTGGAGGAATTGAATGGTTAACGATCAGTTGAAAATTGGAGAAAAAGTTTTTTCCTCGAGACTACTTTTAGGTACTGGTAGGCATCGGAATGATGTTGAATTGCAAAATAGCCTTAAGGAAGCGGGTACAGAAATTGTAACCGTCGCTATACGCCGCTTAGATCTTACTAACCCAAATACTCCTAGTATTCTGGATTCAATTGATCCTAATTTTTACACAATCCTTCCCAATACAGCTGGTTGCTCCACTGTGGAAGAGGTAGTGATGATTGCAAAATTGTCACGTTCAATGGGCTTACCTAATTGGATAAAGCTTGAAGTTATTCCAGACCCAAAATATTTGTTGCCAGACCCTGTGGGGACGTTAGAGGCTGCAAAAGTCTTGATAAAAGAAGGATTTGATGTGATGCCTTATATTAACGCTGACCCTGTCTTAGCTAGGCATCTTGAAGAAATTGGTTGCGTCACGGTAATGCCTTTAGGATCTGCAATAGGATCTGGTCAAGGTATACATACCGCTGAAGAGATATCAATTATTATTGAGCAAGCTAAGATTCCTGTAATTGTTGATGCAGGATTAGCTGTGCCTTCGCATGCTTCCCAGGCTATGGAAATGGGCGCAGACGCAGTTTTGGTTAATACTGCTATCGCACGCGCAAAAAACCCTCAGCTTATGGCCGGAGCATTTAGACTGGGAGTTGAGGCAGGTAGGAAAGCATTTTTGGCTGGTCGAATAGAACGTCAGCAATATGCTCAAGCAAGTAGCCCTTTGGAAGGCGTAATTAACGCATCAAAATAATAGCTTGAAATTAGATATAACAAACTATTTACCATTAACAATTCTGGTTACAAATACTCATCTTGCGGGAGGAGTTGAACCTCTAGTTTCTATTGTTGCAGATGCTATTGACGGGGGAATAAATGCTGTGCAGCTTCGTGAGAAAACCATGGACTACAGTAGGCAACTAGACTTAGCTAGCCAGTTGCGGCAGGTTACACAGGATAGGGCTTTATTATTCATTAATAGTGAATTGGAAATTGCGCAGATAGTGGGCGCAGATGGAATCCAAATCCCTGAATCTGGAATCACCCAGATTGAAGAGATGGCTGAATATCATGAGAATATGTATTTTGGTTGCTCAGTGCATTCTATTAAAGCTGCAGAATCAGCAATTTCACATGGAGCAGACTTATTAATTGCAGGGACAATTTTCCGGAGCCCAAGCCATGAAGAGACTACAGGATCGGGTGTCACACTTATTGAGAAAAGCGTGCAAAGAGCCAAGATACCTGTTGTAGGCATTGGAGGAATCAATCCTGCCAATGCAGCGGAGGTTATTTATTCTGGAGCTGCGGGGGTTGCAGTGATTAGTGAAATAATTCAAGCCTCAGATCCCCAAGCGACGGCGGCTGAACTAGTTAGGATTGTGAACAACAGTTGGAATTCGAGGTTTAATTCTGATGATTAAAATTGTGATCAATGGGCTGGAGCAAGAAATGCCTGAGGCCACAACTGTTAAAAGCTACCTTGACGAGATGGGGTTTGTAGGTAATTACGTAGCTGTTGCAATTAATGGAAATATAATTGATCGTAAATCGTTTCCGGAAATATGTTTTTCAAATAACGACATTGTTGAAATAGTTCGACCCGTTGGCGGCGGGTAGCCACATTTACGGAAGGCGTAATTCTTTTTCGGAATCTGTCAAAACAGGTAGTTTGGTATTCCTTTGATCAATAAATAAATGGTAATAGAGCGTCTTTCATTATGTGCGATTGTCGTAGAAAAATATTCGTAAATTACTTAAATTTTAGCCGTATTGATATAAATTCGTAACCGCATAGTTGTTTTCCGGCATATATATGATGTATAATGACACATGTCGGCTAAATTGTGGCGCTACTATGGTTTGCTGAATAACACGAAGGAAGGAGCAAGATGCTAACTATGTTGAGTTCATTGTTTACTGCTTTAGAGGAAGGCTTGGCGTATTTCGCAATCGCGAGTAACCATTCAGACCAACCCTCTCAAATGGTTCGATTGATACAGTCAGCAATGGCTTCGAAGTACGAAACTCGTAACTTTGAAGCTGGAACTGATTTGATTAACGATTCTGAACAGTTAGAAATGGTGGCTGCATAGCCACCATTTCGGTATCAAAGACAGGAGATTAGTTGTAATGACAGGTATTTTAGTAAAGGCATGTACCAACTGCGGTGGTGACGTAAATTGCCTTGAAGAAATTGATGGCCCTGAAGCCCGTTGCCTTCAATGCGGAAGATCAATGGATGTGAAGGTTGCAGTATCACTTTTAGGTGGCCGAAAAACTGCAGCGTAGTAAAAGGTTCACTGCTTGCTATTGAGCAGTGAGCTTACCCTTAATATTTCTAGTGGCTTGTCATCAATACTTTCAAACCAGTAACGCGTGTGATGCGGGATGAATATACCTTCAAATGGCCCAAGGTCACCTAAAATTACGCCTTCTTCACCGTGAAACCTCGCTTTCCCGCCTAGTATTAACCAATAACCATCCTGATCGTTGTGATAATGAAGTTTATTCCCTTGCCCTTTTTCCATAACTTGAACTGTGCTGATTACCGATTCGTTGTAGATGAGATCGTACGATCGCCCGTTTTCTGATCCTCTATCTCTTGATCCCTCAGCATATGGACCAGGGTAATTAAATCTTGCCACTTGGTTTGCCATAATTCTCCTTTCCTACTATTTACTTATAACAACACCTGCTAGTCTTGCGCCTATGATTTATCATCTTTAGAGTATGATTACCATCGTTGAGGTGCTTACCTAATGGGTACAGAATTTTGGATTATATTTATAGGCTGGTTTGTGATTGCTGCAGGCCTAGCTGCGACATCTTATGTGCTACACAAGAGAGAGTCTAACTAGGGATTTTTTTATCTATCGCAGGGGTGTTTTATGCTTACCCAAGAAATGAACGATAGGATTACTAGAGTGGGACCTGGTTCGCCTATGGGCGAATTGATGAGGCGATATTGGCATCCTATTGCAGGCTCCTCCCAGTTAGATGAAGAGAACCCTACAAGAGAAGTACGCTTACTTGGAGAGGATCTTGTTCTTTATAGGGATAAGAAAGGTGTCTTGGGCTTAATAGAACCAAGTTGTGCGCATCGCAAAGCAAGTCTTGCTTATGGCATCCCTGAAGACGAAGGAATCAGATGCGCTTATCACGGCTGGATATTCAATGAAACTGGCGCATGTGTAGATCAGCCTTCGGAACCTGAAGGTTCAAAATTCAAAGACAAAGTCAAACTAAAGGCATATAAAGCTCAGGATTATGCAGGTGCAATTTGGGCGTATGTAGGACCTGAGCCGGCACCCCTGCTTCCTCATTGGGATGTTCTCGAATGGGAGGGACATCGTCAATGGCAAGTTACTAGCCTCCCATGCAATTGGCTGCAATGTCAGGAAAACTCATTAGACCCATTGCATTTCCAATGGCTCCATAGGTATTTTGGCGGTTGGATGATGAACCGTGGTAAATCCCCTGAAGAACGAGATGCTTGGAATGCGACCACTGGGGCTAAAGGCTCGGATCATAAGAAAATAGGATTTGATTTAACTGAATATGGCGTAATCAAGCGTCGCTTGGTTGGGGAAGAGACAGAGGAGAGTGAATTTTGGCGTATTGGGCACCCGATTTTATTCCCTAATATTCTTAGAGTAGCTCATGGAATGCAATTTAGAACCCCCGTAGACGACACACATACGCTGCATGTGACAATGCAATTTAGACCATTAGCTCAGGAGGAAAAGCACCAGGAAGAAATTCCTTATATTGAAGAGCCACTGTTTGATGATGCGGGCAAACTTAGGTACGACTATGTAGTAGCGCAAGATCAGTTGGCTTGGGTAATACAAGGCCCTATATCGGATAGAACCACTGAAAGACTCGGCGTTACAGATGTAGGGGTGATTATGTTTCGTCGTTTACTTGATGAACAAATTAGCGTGGTTGAGGACGGTGGAGAGCCGATGAATATTTATAGGGATGAATTAGAAAACGAAATTCTCGTGCTTCCTTGTGAATATTTTCAATACCCTGGATATGAAGGTACTGGCGGACCCTTCAAAGATTTAAAACCAGCGCCAGCTGCGGTAGAAGCAATACTATCTGGCCAAGGTGCTTCGCTTACTGAATGGGACGGTGTTAGGACTTTAACTGGCGAAGAAAGATACGCTTTCAGCGATGGTCATATTGAAGGGGTAGAAACAAGAAAGTAGCGCGCTAGTTCGATCAAGCTACATCAATTAGAATTTCCGCAAGTTCTACAGGCATATCGGCCATTACAATATGCCCGCAATGTAGATCAAACAGTTTCCAGGATGAATCACTCTTTAGTGAATCGTAATAAGCTTGGAAATACTGATGTTCGTAGGCGGTAGCTCTTATATAACATTTTTTAGGTACTCTATTTATTGCACCTGTCAGAGTTATCTCTTGGAGTGAAGTGCCTATGGGTTGCGGAGTCGCTAGCGACTCGAACCAATACCGGTCATTTTCATTTATGTTATATCTCTCCATAGAACCTGGTGGACGAGAAATTTCTCCAGCTTCTCTTGCTGCAAGTACCGCCTCCCGGCTTCCTGGAGATTGCATATCAAAAGCTTTTTGGCCATTCTCTGGCAAAAAGGCATCTAAATAAACAATGGATCCAATCTTATCAGGAATTGCCTCTACCACTCCGGATATAACCCATCCTCCGGAAGAATGCCCGCACAATACTACATCGGATAGTTCTTCCCATTTAATTACATTAACTACGTCGGTAATGTGTGTATCAAGGTTAATTGATGCATTCATTAAGTGAGATCGTTCACCACACCCTGTCAAAGTCGGAGTAAATACTTGATGGCCTTTAGATCTAAGAATGTCAGCTACTCTTCGCCAGCACCAACCGCCTGCATTTGTCCCATGAACTAATACATAAGGTCTTTTTGATTCAGAAATAACGCACCTCCATTTGAGGAATGTAAGCTAATTGCTAAGCCTAAAAAAGCGAGACATGTTGTCACCTAAAATATCTTGTTTTGCTTCCTCTGATAAGCCTTCCATCGATGAAATCCCTGCTGCAGTATTAGGGTAGGTTGATGGAGGGTGAGGGTAATCACTTCCGATAATGAAATTTTTACTTCCAATTGTCTGTATAGAGCCCACTATTGCTTCTTCATCAGGCTCTACTGCTACCAAACAACTTTGCTTGATTAATTCGCTAGGTAATTCATCGCATCTCGCACACTGTGGCTCTATTTGAAATACCCGATCAAGTGTGTACATCACCCATGGAAGCCAAGATCCTCCAGCTTCAAAAAAGGCGAATCTTAAATTTGGGAATTCCTTGAGTACTCCACCTAAGGTCAGGCTTGCCATTGCTACCATGTATTCGAATGCGAAACCGAGGTAATTACTAATATGTAGTCTGCGCATTCTTTCCCAGCCTAATGTGTGATTAGTTGGGATATGGTCGTTTACTTGGCACTGGAAAGGATTCCCGTGAACATAAAGGGGCATATCAAGTTCCGAAATTGCAGCCCATAGTGGATACAATTCTATCGAGTCCCAGTTTTGGCCGTTCCAATTACTGTTAATGGTTAATGCCTTTAACCCCAGTTCTTGAGATGCACGCTTTGCTTCAGCAATACATTTGTCGATCGATTCAGTCCCAAATGGGATTACTCCACATCCAATTAGTTGCTCTGGGAACTGATTTTGTGCAGATGAAGTAGCGTTGTTGTAGGCCATCGACAACGCTAGCCTAAGACCAGGATCCCAGTCCCTGTCTATAGGTGAGCCGAAAGGGTTAGCGTATATCCCGTCGGGTATCAGAACTTGTGCATCAAATCCAGTATCGGGCAGTAAGCGAACTCTCTGCTCGGCTATACCATGCCCTACTGGGCCAGATCCTTGGGACGTTGTAGCAGCTGTAGGATTTACAGCACCAGCTTTTCGTCCAGCGGATGTAGCCCTGAAACCTCCCCTACGTGCTTCTCGATTAGAGAAAATTTCCCCATCTCGAAGGAGCATATCAATTGCTGCTTCTGAAATTCCTAATGTTTTATGTACATCAGTGAAATCAGGTAGTGGGAAAAAATGACTATCACCATCGATTTTTAAATTTTTTGATCTAGTCTCATTTGCAACCATTTTTTGCTCCAGAGGACAATTTTCGAATAGAAAGTCTAATTGTTTAAAATGCGTCCGACATTGTTTCTACAACAAAATCATACAACGAATCGGGGTTATAACCAGCATTTTCTAAGTGGCGTCTTGTCATCCTATTTACGAAGGATGAAGCTGCTTGCATGATCAACATCCCTCTTCCATTTAATGTTTTACGACCTGATAAGCGCGCTTGTCTCAACAAGACTGTCTCACTGGGAGAGTAGATCGCATCTACAAAAGCAGCAGTTGATTTTGTAGATGAAATTGCTTCCATGGATTCATGGTTATTGGATGTAATTTCTGGATACGAAAGCGAAAACCACTTTTGCCAAAAAAGAGTGGAGTCCCCTGGGTCAGGTACTTCTGGAGGGTTGGCGGGAGCCAAGGATGAAAATGGTTCTAGTGATGTAAGAAAATTATCAGGTAAACTCCTGATTCCGGACTGACCTACGGTAGACGCATTCACTATCAAATCTACGTCATGCACATTCTGCCCTATCATGTTTTGCCCGATTGCTACAATTCTAGTTCCATTTTCGGCCGTCAAGTTTACTTCTGAAACCAGATCCTCTACGCGTTGTAGCGATCGATTTGTCATAAGTAAAGCCCCGCCCTTGATGTTTTTTGCAATTGCGAATGCTGCTGCTCTGCCAGCACCGCCAGCTCCGAGCAGGAGTACATTTTTACCTTCAAGCGTAGGTATAAAAGGCTCTACTTCGCTAGGTAAACGTAGCAGCATACTTGCAATCAATCCGTCAGCATCTGTGTTAAAGCCTGTCATTGTCATATCACTATTTAATGCAAACGTATTGACTGCACCAATTTGGCGAGCAGTCGAGTCGATAGAATCTAGCAAATCCATAATTGCAAGTTTGTAAGGAACGGTTACATTAGCACCCATAAAGCCGGGGTAATTTTTTAAAGCGTTTATGAAATTACTCAGATTTTCTGGACGGACGTCAAAAGGAACGTATGCAGCATCGAAGTCGAGCCCATCGAATACTGCATTCCACATGCCTGGGCTACGCGAATATTTTGAAGGTGATTCTCCGATAGAACCAGCCAAAAGCTTTTTCGTCTTCGCTATTTCTGGTATCTGGTTCTCAACATAAAGTTGGATATCACTGATAGTTGATTTCATGCTGACGTCTTTCATTTTGTAGAATACGGCTAGCTTCCATACTTAAGGTTACAAGATGACAAATAAACTAATCGACATTGAGCTTATTACTTTTGCCCCAAGTGCGACAGTTGCCATTGCCCAGAATTACGGATTCTTCAAAGAAGAAGGGCTTAATGTACTGGAAACACGCACCCCAAGTTCATCTGTTCAGATGAAAGGCTTAATTGACGAGACGTATCAATTTGCTTCAACTGCATTCGACAATGTTTTGGCTTGGTCAAAAAGAGACGGTGCTGAGATTTTGGCTATTGCAAAAGCAAGTTCGATGGTTACCTTGCCAATGTACGTGACGCAGGAGATATCCAATTGGATCGATATTAAAGGCAAAGTACTAGCAGTTGACGCGGTAGATACTGCATATGCACTTGTTTTACGAAGGATCCTGCAAGCACATGACCTGATCTTAGACCGAGACTATAGTTTCTTCCCGGCTGGTTCGACAGGATTCCGATTCGATTCAATGTATTCGGGCAAAACTTGCGGTGCTATTTTGAACCCTCCTTGGAATAAAAAAGCGGAAGAATGCGGCATGAAATTACTTGCTGATCATAATCAAGTTCTTCCGGAGTACCCAGGCGGGACCTACGCTGTTAGCAAAGATTGGGCAACCAAAAATAGGCAGGTAGTAATCGCTTTTCTTCGAAGTATGCTACGCGCTACTGATCTGATTTATTCTGAATCGGATCATGTGCGATTAACAGAAGTCATTTCACAAGGTTTAGGTATTTCTGCAAGTGAGGCGAGCGGTATTTTTAGTCGAGTACCCTCGCGATTGCAATTAATCGGAGAAGAATTACAAATTCCATTAACGTTAAGAACTGATTTTGGGTTTCATCTCCCGAATGGTACAAATGTCGATAATTACTTGGATCGATCTTTTTTGTCTGAGGCCATTACGCCTAAGTAGGCTTTTAATGTAAAAAAGATTCGTTGACCGCTAGATTACGCATAAATACACTGGCTTTAGTGTGGAAGAGCATGCGAAAAATCTAAATGACTAGTACTCAAATTACACTCCCTGAATTTTCTTCAGCCTTTGATTATATTGAACCTATGACCCCGGTTGTGTCTGAAGAATTGAATAGTAACTCTGATTTAATTTATGAGATTCAATGGGAAGGGCTTAGAGTAGTTTCTGTATGCTCAAATGGATCGATTGCACTTCATACCAGAGGTGCGCAAGATGTCACCATTGCTTTTCCTGAAATCACCTTATCATTGCAGAGTGCGATAGAAGCTCATGACATAATCGTCGATGGAGAGATTGTAGCTTTAGATGAAAACGACCTTCCTCAGCGCCATGCTGTGATGGAGCGATGGCTAACATCATCTCATCATCCTAACTTTTTCAGATATGAAATTTCCGACATTCTTTATTTGGACGGCAAATGGTTACTTGATATGCCTTTATATAAGCGGAAGAAGCTTTTGCATAAAGTGATCAAGCCTGTGAAGCACGTTCATATATGTAGGTATTCTGAAAATGACGGATCAGATATTTATGGTTTTTCTCAGGAACTTGGCCTGCATGGGATCTTAGTTAAAGATAAATTTAGTGCATATGAACCGGGGAAGAGATCCCCAAGTTGGATTTCATTAAAGTATGCGCGTACAGCAAATCTTGTCATTGGTGGTTACACATTTGGAGGCACCGTTCTTCCTTTTGGGACCTTACTAGTCGGAGCATTTGATCAAGGTGAATTTCGTTATTTAGGTAACATCGGCGGCGGTTTTGGTAAATGTGACGTCTATATGCTTTATCAGCTAATTTCAAGGCTACATACTGATGAATGCCCATTTATTAATGAGCCTAATTTAGAGAGTTTTTTCTATTGGTGCGATCCAGTTTTAGCTGTTGAAATTGAATTTGGAGAACTTTCGCCTTCAGGCGAAATCAGGTTTCCGTTATTCAATTCACTTCGTCCAGATATTGACTCTAAAGAATGCGATTTACCGCTTCAGTTGAGTGCATAGCTTTCTAGCCATTTAACAAACGCAATTGCCCCTTGTGACCATAATTGCTCCTTGGTTTCCGTAGCTGCTTTTCCTGGAGAGAATCCGTGATCTGCATTTTCTAATGAGTGAAACGAAGCTTGAGTTAATGAAGATAGCGTTTTGGTAACTAGATCAGCATTTGCAAAATTGTCACGGGTACCGGTGCAGAAAAATATTGGAAGATTTATTTGAGTTAAATGTTCATTTTGCGCTAATGCTGGTCTTCCTGGTGCATGGAAGGGGTATGCGAAAAGTGCAAGGGCATCTATTTCTTCGTCTTCTGACGCTACATAAGAGGCTACCTTCCCTCCTAGGGAACGACCACCAATAATTGTTTTTAGTTGGTATTGGCGCGACCATCGAATTATGCTTCGCCACGTCTCCTTTAGCACCTTAGCGGAATCAGGGCTGCGTTTGTCAGCTTCTTGGTAAGGGAATTGAAAGCGAATTGAAGAAATACCTTGCAGGGTAAGAAATTGGGAAAGGAAAGCGCCGAACGGATCATGTACGTTTGAAGAAGACCCGGGTGCATATAGGAATAGTGAGTCACTTGAACCAACAATGGATGCTAGTGCTGTAACTCCATCAATTTTTACGCTTATTGCAGAGGATTTTTCCATAAATTAATACTCCGCATTACTCAATAAGGCTGGATTCCCCTCTTCAGGCATCACTTCTGCTGCATTTAAGGCACAAGCAAGCATTGAATAATAGCCTGCAGTAGCCGTTAAATCAGTCACTGATTTTATGCCTAACTTTTCTTTAGCCTTTAGAAAAACCTCATCGGGTATTCGTGAATTCCTCAAAAGATTACTCACATAATTAAAGACAAGAGCCTCATCTTCAAGTAATCCTTCTGGGGCTTTATTCTCTCGTATTGCTTCTATTGCTTCAGCACGAACACCTTCGCTTTCAGCTATTGGCTGGTGTGCAGTCCACTCGTATTGGCAATTCCAAGTACGCGCTACAGTCAAAATTGCAATTTCACGCATTTCTGGGCTCAATGTTGTTTCAAATCTGATGTATGTACCAACGTGCGCAATACGTTCGGCGACATCAGGGCTATTTAGTAATACTAGAAATGGACCACTTACGTTGCCTCGACTACCTGCGACATAGTCAAAGTGAGGTAAATCTTCCTTAGGTAGGCTTTCTCGTGTAACTTTGGGTAATCGAGACATCTCAATCTCCTATTTTTTAGAATATGATGCTGGAGTCGGTATTTTTTCGTATATTTGCATGCGCATTATAGGCGGAAGAATAATTTTATTTCCTAATGGGGGTGAATTTTGCCCAAAATGACTGCTGGACAAGCCTTGATTCAATCACTTTACCGTGAAGGAATCCGAGTAATTTTTGGAGTGCCTGGTGTGCAGATGTATCACGCCACGGACCCAATTATTGACCAACCTGGGATGAAATTTATTTCTGTGAGGCATGAGCAGGCTACTGCGTATATGGCTGATGGTTTTTCTCGTGCAGGTGGCGGTATTGGTACTGCGCTTGTTGTCCCAGGTCCTGGATTGCTCAACGCATCAGCAGCCATAGGGACTGCATATGCAGCATCCTCACCTATTTTAGTGATATCTGGTCAAATCCAGAAAGACTTGATAGGAGTTGATAGGGGGATATTGCATGAAGTAAATGACCAGATGGATACGATTCGCCCTATAACTAAAGCTGCATACCGAATTATGGAGGCGGATGAAGTTCCAATTGTCGTTCATGAAGCTTTTAAGCAGCTCAGGACTGGTAGGCCTAGGCCTGTAGAAATTGAAATACCTCCTGAAACATTGGCAGAGATTGCGGATATTGATTTGCTGGAGCCGGGCAATTACAAGCGTTTACCCGCAGATCTAGCAGATATTCAATTAGCAGCCGATGAAATTGCAGATTCTAGTAACCCATTGATTTGGGCTGGCGGTGGAGTATTTTCATCTCAGGCTTCCGAGGGATTGCTCAAACTTGCAGAATATCTCCAATCGCCTGTAATGACTACACATGAAGGCAAGGGGGCGATTCCAGACTCGCATTATTTAAGCATAGGGACTTTGAAGTCACGCTCTGATAATTGGCGCCCTATGCTCAATGAATACGATCTAATTCTAGCGGTCGGGACGAGATTTGCGACTGCGGACTTAAATGAAAATCAAAGAGTAATTCAAATTGATATCGACCCAGATGAATTAGGAAGGAACCATAGCAATACTCTCCGAGTTCAAGGAGATGCTCGAGGTTCCCTTAAGTTACTAGTTGAAGTGCTCGAAAAGCGTATGCCTCCAAGAGAGAATCGCAGGAAAGATCTAGAAGCAATACGGGCTGAAAGGTTTGGCCCTGAGCTCCGGATTGAGCCTTTAGATTCTTATATGAAAGCTATAAGGGAAGCAATTCCTCAGGATGGTATTTTAGTTGCAGGGATGACACAAATGGGCTACTACAGCCGACTTTTTTATTCTGTTGAAGAACCTAGTACTTACCTCAATTCTTCTTATTTTGGAAATCTAGGATTCGCATGGCCTACAGCTCTAGGTGCAAAAGTGGCGCAACCAGATAAGGCAGTTGTGTGTATTTCAGGAGACGGAGGCTTTTTGTTTAATTCTCAAGAATTAGCAACTGCTGTCCAATACGGAATTAACGCTGTGGTTGTTGTATTCAACGACAATGCTTTTGGAAACGTCATGCGAGATCAGGAACAGCGTTTTAATGGACGAGTTGTTGGGGCAAGATTGCATAATCCTGACTTTGTGAAATTAGCAAAAGCATATGGGGCAATCGGGGTAAAGGCTGAAACTCCAGAGCAATTAAAAATTGCGATAGAAAATGGATTAGATGCAGATTTGCCTACTTTGATAGAGGTTCCCATGGGCCCGGTAGAATCGCCCCTTTAACTACGCATTTCTATAATGGCTCTACCTATAATTTCTCCCTTAGCGAGAGCTTCATACGCCTCATTTACTTGATCTAAGGAATACCTTCTAGTGATGGGAGAGCTTGTGTCCAATTCTCCTCGTTGCACTAAGTTGATTACTTCTGGCATATCACTTCGCGCGCGTGCTCCATAGGAACCAACTACAGTGACACCTCTTCGTACGAATCTTGTGATTTCTAACGGAACTTCAACTCCCGCAGCGGCAATTCCGATTAATACGACTTTGCCCCCATCACGAACTGAATTGAAGGCTTGCTTCACAGTAATAGGAGATCCTAAAGCCTCAATCGCAACATCAACACCTTTTCCTTCGGTCAATTCTTTAATTTTTTCGGTTACGTCTTCTTCTAAGCTGTTAATCGTGTGCGTTGCCCCGAATTGCAAAGAGCTTTCTAGTTTTTCTGGCTTTATATCTACAGCGATCACCTGGGACGCTCCAAATGCCCTAGCCATTTGCAATACTTGCGTTCCGACACCACCAATAGCGAAAACAGCGACTCGTTGACCAGGTCGAATATCAGCCTGATTACGGACGGCTCCGTAAGCAGTGAATATGGAGCAGCCTATGATTGCTGCGTCATCTAAAGGGATGGTTGATGGTAATTTGAATACAGATGTGTCTGGTGTGACAGCATATTCTGCTAGCCCACCCATGCTGTACATTGCTATCGGGGTTCCACTGCTTCGATAGAGTCGAGTGCTCCCATCATACAGTTGTCCTTTTAGGCGATTAAAGGAAAAAAATGTTTCACATAGGTCCTCACGGCCACGGATGCAGTAGTTACAGTAACCACAGGGCATGATGAACGAGCAGGCTACTTGGTCACCTGGAGAGACGTTGGAAACATTTGCTCCAACAGCATCAACGATGCCTGAAACTTCATGGCCTAATACACCAGGGGTAGGGAAGGCCACTTCACCTTTGAGCACATGAAGATCGGTGTGACATACGCCACAAGCTTCTACTTTGATACGAACCTCATGCTCGAGAGGCTCTGGAGTGACTAAGTCCTCAATATTCATGGGCTTCCCTGGTTCAGAAAAAACTGCTGCTCGCATAACACCGCCTAAAAAGTAATTTGCCGTCGGACAACGTATTCGAATGGATTATAATCCCAATTGAAGGAGGGGATATGGATAAGAAGATTTCTAGGGCGCATCAGAATGAATTGACTCGGTATGCAGCACGATTTTGGGCTGGTGAAGCTGAAATTGCGCAGACGTTTTTTGCTGCGCGCAGAACTCCTGAAGAGCATCTGGTCTGGTTGCGCGTGCAGGCTTACAAGGAGCTTCAGCCGCGTAACGATGGGATAATCTTAAGGAATATTCAACAGTTAGCTAACAACTATCCCTCCCTTGAGAAAGGGGTAACTCGTTCAGACTTTCTCTATAATATTCAATTTTTGGAAGAAGAATTTCGCCATTATGTCGTCTTTGCAGACATCATTGACTACATCACTGGCGGAAATTTAACTACCGAAGAACTTGCAACCTATGATACAGAAGGTGAACAGAAGCTTCGCCAGGTACGGCGAGAATGTTACGAAACACATGGCGAGCTTGGACGTTTTGCTTCATCTTTTTGTGAGGGAGGTGGGGCATCAATTTTTTATGAAGGCATGCAGATAAGTGGAGACCCTTTGAGCGATAAGATTGCTGCAGCCTGCAAAAATGTTTATGACGATGAAGTTGATCATGCTGCACATGGAGCTAGTGACTTGAATACCGTAGCTCAGACAGAAACTGACTGGGCCTTGGCAAAAGAGATGGTTACAGCAATTTCAATGCAACGTTTGTATATGAGGAATGAGGAATTTAGTTTTCCAATTACATCGGAAAGAATAGAAGAAATAGCTCAAGGCGATATTGAATTGCCCGATAGGCTTGCTTCTCTATTAGTGTAATTATTTGAATTCGAAGATGTCCCCTCGAGTAGGGCTGCATATGCCACTAGGTAATGGCTTTAGCCGCCAAGAAACATTGGACTTTGTGCTTCGCGCAGAGGAATTAGGGTACGAATCAATTTGGTTTGGTGAATCTTGGGGATACGATGCGTTTACGACGCTTGCTTGGGTCGCTTCCCACGCAAAGAAAATTAGGTTAGGTACTCACATTTCTACGATCTTCAGTAGAACTCCTGCAATGACAGCTCAAAGTGCTTTTTCACTGAATGAAATATCTGGAGGTCGACTCACTTTGGGAATTGGAACAAGTGGACCACTGGTGGTGGAACACTGGCATGGAGTTAAATGGGAAAGCCCTTTGGTTCGTACTCGGGAGTATGTAGAAATTATCAGGTTAGCTTTGAGCGGTCAGCGAGTTGATTACGACGGGAGCCTCTACCAACTTAAAGGATTCAAGCTTCGCGACCTTGTAGAGGAAGTAAAAATCCCAATCATGATTGCCTCGATTGGACCAAAAAATATCGAATTGACTGGTGAAATTGCAGATGGCTGGCTGCCGATATTTCTTAAGCGAGATGCTATAGCCCAATGTAAAGAGTTGATTCGAAAAGGGGCTACTATCGCGCCAAGAGATTTAGAGGACTTTGAAATTGCTCCTTCTGTGCTTGCAGCCGTTTCGGACGACGCATTAATAACTAGGAACATGGTTAAAGCCCATATAGCTTTTTATGTAGGTGGCATGGGCAGTTTTTATAAAAACATGATGAGTAAATTTGGATGGGGCTCTGAAGCCGAAGATATACGTGCTGCTTGGGATATGCCAGATCGCAAAGGTAGAGTCATGGCAAGAGATTTAGTGACAGATGAAATGGTTGATCAAACAAGTGTTGCGGGCAGTCTCCAGCATGCCAAGAATCAGCTTATGAGCTTATTCGACGCGGGTGTTACGCTTCCAATACTTATGTTTCCATTTGGTTCTGATAAAAAAGTTATATCAGATACAATCGATATAGTTGCACCGAAGAATATATAAGCGAGAGGCTATTATGCGGAATGGTTACAAAATATTTGATGCTGATACCCATTTTCATGCATCTTCCGAGACCCTCCAACCTTTCTTAGCTCCTTCATTAAGAGATTCAATTGAAGGGGTGGGGCTGCAAGAATTCCGAACAGGATGGGCAGGAGAAAAATTGGAAGCTCCCTATAACCATCTTTATAGGCTAGGAGATACCTCTGGTTGGGGAGCTGCTCCGCCAAGGTATTTGGGTGAGGCAGGACCGAGGCCAAACGCTGAACGCCATTTCCAAAAATTCCAAGGCTTCAAATTTCCAACCGTAGGTGGTTCAGACTGGGACATTGATGCCAGAATTCGGGATATGGACGAAGAAGGAGTCGACGTACATTTAATGGTTCCTGGTGCATCCTTAGGTCATAAGGACCCCTCTGTGGATATGGCAATGATTGAAAGCGTCCATCGGCAACTGGATGACGCATGCTCTCGTTACCCCGAGAGATTGAATTCACTTATCCTCGCTACTGCACGTGATGTAAAAGGCTCTTTATCAGAAATTAATAAATATGCAGGGAGTAAATGGGCTAAAGGTATATGGGTGAACTTGCCTGTTGACTATCCCGTTGATCATCCTGAATTAAACCCGATATGGGAAGCAGCTGATAGCCATGGGCTGACAATAGTTCACCATAGCTTTGCTTGGGGTTACCCGGGTTATCGGGATTTATGGGATAACCCGTTCATAGGAAGAACGGCTTCACACCCGTGGGCAGCAATGCGTATGATCGCGGCTTTTCTTGGTGCTGGATTGTTAGATAAATACCCCAACCTTAATCTTGCCATTTTAGAATCCGGATTTGGCTGGTTGCCATTTTGGATGAGAAGAATGGAAGATCAAGTTCACTATATGGGTTATGTGGCAGATGGCCTAAAGCACAGGATGGATGAATACATGACAGGAGGGCGCTTTTTTGCAGGCATAGTGATTCACGAAGGTGAAGAAATGACCAAAATGGTGAGCGAAATGATGGGTGATCATGTTCTGATGTTTGGTTCAGATTACCCCCATGCGGAGTCACGTTTTCCCAAGTCTGCTGATATTGTGCTTGACTGGGATAGCCTTGGCGAAGAAAGAATGCGGAAGTTAATGTGGGATAATGCGGAAAAATGCTTTCGTCTCTGATATTTTTTACAATTGAAAGCGTAGGTTTAAGTGACTCAAGCAAATGCTGCTACGACTACAGGGACTAATGTTTTTAAGCGGCCTAAAAGCGTAGCCGGAACAATTATCACTGGACATGGATTCCAGCATATGTATGCTGATGGTTTCCTCGTTCTACTCCCTCTTATTAAAGATGCTTTTGGCGTGGGCGCTGTTGAATTAGGCGTTTTATCAACTGCCAGGCAAGCTGCAGGCGGTTTGCTTAGTATGGGAGGTGGTTTCCTTGTAGATATGTTCTCAGGTAAGCGCGCGCTGCTACTTGCTACTAGCCTGTTCAGTATGGGCCTAGCGTATTTGCTAGCTGGCTTGGCTCCTAATTTTTGGATACTGGTTTTGGGTGTAGGGTTAGGATCAGCAGCTGGTTCCTTCTGGCATCCTGTGGGACTAGGGATTCTTTCTTATACTTTCCCGAATAATAGAGCTTTAATGATGTCCCTTCATCGGTCAGCGGGGAGTTTTGGAGAAACTTTCACACCGTTTTTAGTAGCTGGAGCTCTCATTTTTGTATCTTGGAGAGGCGTACTAGTAGGTGGGTTCTTTTTAATCGCCTTGGTAGCTGCATGTCTTCTGGTAATTTTGCTTAAAATCGGCGTACCTGAACGTGAACACCAAGCCAGGAGTACAGGGGAGCAAGTGAGGAGCATTGGAGGGTTGTTTAAAGACCGTGCCTTGCCTCTATTGCTACTAGTGACGGGACTTCGCGGAATGGCAGATAGATCAATGATTTTTTTCCTACCTGTTCTGATTGCTCAATTGTTGCGTGAGGTTGACCCCGGCGTTAGCGATGTTCGAATTGCCACGGTAGTGGCGTTCCATCTTGCATTGATGACAGGTACTTCCGTAGTAGTATCTCCTTTCATTGGGGCATTCTCAGACAGAGTTGGACGTAAGCCCATTTTAGTTACTGTTTTAGCCTTTTCGGCATTAATTAGTATTCTGCTTGGTCTTACTTCTACTATTGGGGTTGCTTTCGCTGTGTTGGTGGGTGCTTTGGGATTGGTTCGTTTTGCAGGCGCAAATATGGCACAGGCTGCTTCTCTTGATATTGCGGAAGGTAAACGCTTGGAAGGGAGCATGATTGGCCTACTATGGGGTAATAATGCTCTTTTTGGTTCACTTTCTCCAATACTCTTAGGTTTTGTGATCGCCACATTTTCACCAGCGGGTACTGAAGATTACAGTCTTATATTTCCTTATGCGGCTGTATTTGCCATCGCTGCAACAGTTGCTTCTGTCTTTTTGCCTCCTATTGGCAAACCAAATGCCCGTAAAGTTTGACGCACTAAATAGGTGATGTATCATTTTCACTCGATGAGTTGAGCGTCTGGCTCCTCACGAACTCGGTGGCAGCGTAGCTCAGTGGTTAGAGCGGGCGCTTCATAAGCGCTAGGTCACAGGTTCAAATCCTGTCGTTGCCACCAAAACTTTATTCGGGACTATACCCTTTATCGATTTCCTCAGTGGAAGGTGCATTTTCCCCTCGCTTACCTTGTAAGCTTTCCCTTCCTATAGCAAAAATTAGAAACGCTGAGAGGACATGTAATGGGGCGAAAAACCAGAAAGTAACTCCAGGGCTGTATGTGGCAGAAATTAGACCAGCAACTGGAGGTGAAGTAAGTGCACCGAGTTCCCCTACGGAACGGCGAACGGCTTGGAGCTGACCTCTCACATGTGAAGGCACTATATCGTAGGTGTAGATTGTCATGGCCCCAAGAGCGAGACCGTTCGCAATTCCAACAATTACAGCCGCGATCATTAGCTCCGGTAATGATGTAGCCAATGGAAATGCAATAAATGCTATTGCCGATGATACTGCAGCCATTCCAGCAGCCCATTTCCGTCCAATTTTGTCCGATATAAATCCTGTCGGCGCTATCATCGCGAATGTGGCGATGCCCGCTACAGTAAAGATTAACCCTGATGTAGAAGCGGAATACCCTAGCTGATCTTGGGAATAGAGTGGGAGCATGGTATTCACTACTTGTACTCGTGTAAATTGCACAATGGTTGAATAAAAAAGAATTGCGTAGGTTATTCGAAAATAGGGATGTATTTGCTTAAAAGCCTGTACATCAAAGAATTTGGTTTTTGTGGGAACTGAGGATCTTTTGCTTTGCTCTTTTTGCGCTATAGAAAGGAGTAAAACTATGAATGCAGTTGCGGTGTAAACAAGGAATAAACCTCGAATTCCCGTGAAGTCGGTTAGAAAGCCTCCAATGGCTGGACCGAAAGCCATCCCAGTGCTTCCGATTCCCATTAATGCACTCATTTGCCGACCACGCTGATCACGTTTAACCATGTCAAATGCGGCAATTTCGCGGCCGAACATCCACATACTCATTCCGATGCCCCAGAAAAACTGGGTGATCAATATGATTACGAAACTAGGAGAGAAAGCTGCAATTAATGTGCTAACTGTTGCCAACGAGGCGCCACTGATCATTAATGGTCTTGTCCCATACCTGTCAACTAAAGCACCTGCCGGTATCATTGAAACTGTGCGACCAATTAGCTGGCTTGTAACAGCTTGAACTGCGATCGCGCCTGACACGCCGAATGTAAGCCCGATTGTTGGCAGCGCAGGTATGATCATGCCCTGTCCCATGCTCATAAGCATGGACGGGAAATATATAAACAATGTTGCGGATGCGAACGATGTCGATCCTGACCGCATTGAGACTCCTATAGGATCTGTATTTCTTTATTAATATTCTGAACTTAAGTTGAAGGTATTTCTTCAACTTCAAGTTTAGGCGCTTCAAGGGGCCTCTTGCTAGGAAGCCCTTCCTTTGCAACGAATACAAGTGCAAGTCCTGCAACTAATAGAAGAGGTGCAAATACCCAGAACGACATCGCTGGGCTAGTGGCAGTTGCTACTACTCCTGCAATTATTGGCCCAACGATTGCTCCTGTTTCACCAAACGTTCTACGTAAAGCTTGCAATTGTCCGCGTAAATGTACTGGGACAATATCAAACGTGTATGTAGTCATTGATCCCATTGCCATTCCACTTGCAAAACCCATAAGCGTGAGGACAAGTCCTAGCATATAGAGATTTGTTGAGAAAGGAAGAAGTACGAAGGTAACCCCTGCGATTAATGCTGATGGAGCAGCAACCCATTTTCTTCCGAACTTATCTGAAACAAATCCTGCTGGGATAATGATCGCAAATGTGGCAATCCCGAGAATTGTAAACAAAAATCCTGTTGTTGCTGCCGAGTACCCTAATTGATCTTGAGCGTAGAGAGGTAGCATTGTATTTGTAACTTGGGTTCTCGTTAAAACACCGAAAGTAGAAATAAACAGAATGAAATAAGTTAGTCTGTAATAGGTGTGAATTTCCTTAAATGCCGTTAAATCAAGCATTGACCGAGGATTTTTGGGACGTTCAATTTTGACGCTTTTATGCGATAGAGAAATCAAAAGAACCACCGCACTAACACCAAAGAATACTACGAACAATCCTTGTATCCCAATGGGCTCAGTTAAAACCCCGCCCACCGCAGGTCCAAATGCTGTTCCTGCTCCGCTGATGCCCATTAGAGTACTCAATGCTCTGCCACGGTGTTCTGCTTTAACCATTTCCGCTGCTGCTATTTCCCTACCGAACATCCACATGTTTTGCCCGAATCCCCAGATTAATTGAGTTAGCATCAAAAAAATGAAATTGGGTGAAAATATCGCAGCAAGAAGGCTTAATGTGGAGATGGATGCTCCCACAGCCATTGGCATTTTGGATCCCCAACGGTCCACGATGGCACCAGTAGGTATAAATGAAAGGAATCTCCCGGCTTGCTGAGCAGTAATTACCTGGACTGCAAGCGCTCCTGATACACCATATGTTTCGCCAAGTAATGGCAGTGCAGGGATTATCATCCCTTGGCCCATCATCATTAATAGCGAAGGTAAGTAGAGATGGAGTGCTGCACTCCAGAATTTTCTGTTCATAGGAAATCTTCCGGCTTAGGCTACCACAGAGGTGCTGCGCTAAGTGAAAGAATAGCGTTTCTACCACAACTTACAAACTGGAGGTATCATAGGGCGAGGATATTATCAGGGGCGGTTAGCTCAGTTGGTTAGAGCACCTGCTTTACACGCAGGGGGTCAGAGGTTCGAGTCCTCTATCGCCCACCACTTGATATCTTTCAAAGACTAAACAAGTATTGGTTCTAATTAGATGCTTCGCTCTAAATATTATGGAGAACTCTGATTACAAACCTAAATAGCGATAACCCACCGAACCCTAAGGACCAACATCAATGCAGCGGCATTTTTCTTGGTGGGCTATTTGGTTTTGGGTACGGTATGTTACCGGGGGTTTTTCCGCTCTTCATACTTGCTGCTGTTTCCGAGAGTTTTTTACCAGGTCTTGAGGGCGTAGGAAGTTCGACATTCGGGCCTATGGTATTCATTGTAATAAGTACCTTAGTGGCGCTACCTATATTCCCGTTTGTCGGTGGTGCTTACGCCGCAGCAAATACTAAGAAAAGCAAACACAAAATACTGTGGATCGGTATATTAATGCACTTCCTTATTTCCTGCTTTTTATTGTTTGCTTTCTTCGGTACTCCGAAATCACCACTCAACATAAATGCAAACTTTGAACCGAATCCAACCCAACATGCAATTTCTACTGCCGCAAGCACAGAGTTAAAAGGAAAAACCAAACCCGGTCCGAAAAAAGGCAGCTATACAGATGTTACTTCGGTGAGTATCCAGCCGACATCTACTCCAATACCATCACCTACGCCAACCCCCGATGATGGATCCCTAATCCTATTTAGTGAAGGCATGGAATTTCTCCTAAAAGATGATGATTACCCAATGGCTCGGGAGCGTTTCAACGAATACATTATTTTGAAACCCAACAACCCTGAGGGTTATTTTGGTAGAGGGCGGTCGTACCAGTACTCAAAAATGTTTGATATGGCGATAGAAGATTATGACCGCACGATTGCATTAGATAATGATCATGCCAATGGCCTTGTATATATGAAGCGCGGAGAGAGCTTAGCTGGCTTAGGGAAGTATAAGGACGCGATAAAGGATTATGACCGGGCCCAAGAAATCAACCCAAACCAGATATGGGTGAATCACCATAAAGCTCTTGCATATTTGGAATTGCGTCAATTTCGGGACCAGATTGTATATTTAGAGAGATACATTGCTATGCGTATAAGTGAATCTGCAAAATGGGTTGATTCCGAGCAAGCAGCGGTTGCTTTTTACGAATTGGGTGCGGCCTTTAGTGAGGTCGGGAATCTACAAAAAGCAATTGCCGCATTTGATAAGTCCTTGACTGCTAGACCTAATAGCCCAGGCGTAATTCTGGGTAAGAAAAAGGCAATAGAAAGATTAAAGTAACGCAATGTGTCAAGAATTCCTGATGGTAGCTACCGATGAAAATCAACGGGTAATTATTTAATCACTCTCTTGGTTAAAGTACTTCTAGAGCATTGCCATATTTAGGTGTTCCGGAAGGCCGATATTTATTACCCTCTTCAAGGCTTACTCGTCCCGTAGCCATAAGCCACATCCTGCATAATTCAGGCCCCATAAATTTAAAGTGGGTACTAATTATTTTTTGTAGAGATGGGTACGCGTCACCTTCAAGGACTTCGTAGAACCAATGGGTAAAACTGCCGTATTCTTTCTGGATTGCTAGGATCTTTTTTGCATTAAGAATCGTTGCTTCGATTTTTAATTTATTCCGAATTATTCCTCGGTCACTGCAGAGCCTTTGGATATCTTCATTTCGAAAATTTGCGACAATATTAATATCCCAGTTACTAAAGGCTTTGCGAAATCCATGCATCTTTTTTACTATCATGTTCCAACTTAAGCCGGCCTGGAAAATCTGCAAACTCATTATTTCAAAGAGCGCATCATCATTATCAATTCGATTACCCCAAATTGTTTCTGCGTACCATTTCTGTGGGTCGAAGGGTGAGTTTTTATCGAGCATAAATGAGCCTCTTTCAGAAGAAATACTGCATGAGCGTAGATCAATTTTCAATCGATTACTTATTAAAACCGTTGAATTAGGAGTAATATGCAGCGTATTTCGTTGACTCCGAAGCCTATTTGAGAGCACTATGAGTCGTCTGTTCGCTAAATAGGCAAAAGGAGTTCGTTATGGAATCGAAAATGCAGACTAGTTTATTGCTAATCATAGGTCCCATTGTTGCACTTGTAGGATGGATGTTTATTTACCCGGCAGGTGAAGGTGTCGCGACTACGGATGCTGCAGACTTGATGGCAGACCCGGGCCTATCTAAAGTGGGTATGCTCTTGGGATTCGGAGGTATGGCAGCACTGTTTATCGGATTGTTAAACGTTTCCCGCAAGATGGCGTCTGGAGGAGGTCCTGGGGCTTCGTACGCCAATATTAGCGGGATTTCTGCACTAGTATTAGTAGTACTTTGTGCTTTTATGCTAGGAATTGAATGGGCTGTTGTCGAAGCTAGCTCAGATGCTATAGGCATTGACCTCATGCAGATCAGTGTTGCTAGTGAAACTACATTCTTTACGTCATGCGGAATACTGATGCTCTTGCTTGGAGTGGGTATTATCCTTGAGAAAAACTACCATATAGCTATTGGTGGACTGGCAGTAATTGCAGGATTGGGATTTCTTGCATCATTTGGAGGCGAATCCCTCGAAATGGGTGGATTTGTTGGTTGGCTTGTGATGATGCTAGTAGCACTTGGGATTGGTGTTCAGACTCTTCGATCAAAGAACTAAGATCGTTATAGTTAGTAGAGTAAAAGAAGCTCCTCCATTTCGGAGGAGCTTCTTTTGGCATTGATAATCGCCGAAGTATTTTGGTAACTGAAAGCTATAAATTATCCAAGAGCAATTAAAAATACTCCCAAAGTAATTGCCACTGCGCCAATAATTCGTCCTACGCTTAACGACTCCTTTAACACTATCGCACCCAGTAGCACACTGAAGACGATGCCGATTTCCCTAGCAGGTGCGACATAACTAACATTGGAACGCCGTAGCGCCTCGAGAACTGCTACGTAAGCAAAGAAAGCAAGAATTCCTGCCCCAAATACTTTCACTGCATTAAATTGCAATTCTTCTTTGATTGCCTTGTATCTGTGTCGAAACAATATATAGGGAGCTAGTCCCAATGCTGCCCCAAGGGATAGCAAATACATGTATAGCATTGGAGTAACATAGCCAATTCCAATCTTGTCCCATACAGAATAAGCAGTAATGGTGATGCCCGTAAGTAAAGCGTATTTTACGCCGGGGTCTTTTAGCAGTTTCAATGGGTCTCTTGCAATGATTAAAATCTGCCCCCACCAGTACGCTATAAAGATGCCTCCAATTATGGCCATAATTCCTAAAACTGCTAATAAGGTAATTTTCTCATCAAGTACGCTTACGCCGACAATTGGTATGAGAGCTGGTCCAATTCCTCTTGCTATTGGATAGGCTAGGGAAAGATCGCTATATATGTAACTACGGCTGAGAAAAAGGAAATAGAGAACATGAATTAGTGATGTCCCAAGGATGAACCACCAGCCTTGATCTTGTATTCCACCAATGATTAGCAAAAAAACTGCAAGCGGCGCGAATAGTACAACTTGGGCGACCAAAAGCAACCAGGCGAATATTTCTTGGTTTCGGCTTCGCTTCAAGAGTAGGTTCCAGAGCGCATGTGCGAGCCCGGATAAAAGAATGAGTGAGAGAGGAAGCCATGTCATTCACGGAAGTATAACAGGACGTTATTGTGGCAATGGGGGGATTTTCTTAAGGTAAAAAGGGCCAGGTTAAATTAAATTTACCTGGCCCTTAAAATTAGCAATTAGATAGTGCTAAGGTAGAAGAATACAACCGACGCTATAGCAATCCCTATGGATGCGATGTTAAGCGCGTCTATCTTCCCGCTCGCTGCCTTGATGATTACATAGGCAATAAAACCAATTGCTATTCCATAAGCAATGGAATAGGTCAGTGGCATGACTATTGCAGCAAGAATCGCAGGTGCGTACTCTGATATGTCATCCCAATCTATATCCTTAATATTGCGGACAAAGTAAGTGGCAATGAAAATCAAAGCAGGTGCAGTTGCGAAGGCCGGTACGGACTGTGCCAGTGGTGCAAAGAATAGACAGGCTGCGAATAGCACTGCTACGGTCACCGCTGTTAAGCCAGTACGACCACCTTCTTTGATTCCGGCTCCACTTTCTATGTAAGAAGTGGTACTGGATGTACCTGCCAATGCGCCTACTACTGTTGCAGAGGAGTCTGCAAGTAATGCTCGGTCAATATCTTCAACCTCACCATCATCCTTAATTCTGCCTGTGAGGTTCGCAACAGAGGTTAATGTCCCTGCTGTATCAAGGAAATCGACGAACAAGAATGCAAAGGCTACTCCGATAAAGGTTCCAAGCCCAATACTTTCAACAGTGAAATCTAACTTAAAGGCATGTTCTGGATTTGGTACAGCATCAACTACTCCACTGAGGGAGGCTCCGCCTGCGCCGGATATCCATGCAATAACTGATACCGCAAGGATTCCGATGATGATTGATCCCGGTATGTTCCGGTTGCTGAGCACCGCCATGATAATGAAGCCAAGCCCGGCCAGAAGTACCGGAGAGGACGCAACATCACCGATACCAACCAGTGTTGCCGGATTGTCGACAATAATACCTGCATTTTGGAATCCGATAATTGCAAGGAATAAACCGATACCTGCACCTACACCTAACTTCATACTCTTTGGTATGGAATTAATGATGTATTTACGAGCAGGCGTAACTGACAACGCTAAGAAAACAATACCAGAGACTAATACGGCCGCGAGTGCCTGTTGGTAACTGAAGCCATCACCGAGAATAACGGTGTAAGTAAAATAGGCATTGAGGCCCATACCAGGAGCTAATGCTACTGGCCAATTTGCCCAAAGACCCATTATTAATGTGCCTACAACGGCTGCAATGATTGTAGCCGTGAAGACCGGGCCAAATGCCATTCCAGTCCCATCGGTGCTCAGAGTGAGCGGGTTAACAATCGTTATGTAGGCCATGGTAAGAAACGTAGCCAAACCGGCAAGGAGTTCGGTCCTGACAGATGTACCTGCCTGTTTCAAACGAAAAAGCTTTTCTAACATCAATGTCTCCTTCACTTAACCCAAGGTGGGTGTCTTGCTGGAACCTAACACATTTGGAAGATTAATAAATAGTGTAAAAGAGGCCTCTTGAATCTCATTTTCGGTTACTTTGATATAAAAAAAAGCATATTTACGGCTAATACTCTAAGCAATAGATTTATTAGGAATCTTCAAAACTGAAATTCGATGAAACAAGCGGCTAATGAGGCTTAAGCGTCTTGCGTTATTCCCTCTAAGGAGTAAAGGGCCCGCAACTCTCGGTATTGCTGGTTGAAGTCTAAGCCATACCCGACAAGGAATTCGTCTGGAACCTCAAAGCCAACGTAGTCCACAGTAACAGAAGTGACCCGTCGAATTGGTTTATCTAACAGCGAACATATACGGACCGTAGCAGCCCCTTCATCATCAAAATACCGTCGTATAAATTGAGCTGTTAATCCTGTATCCACAATATCCTCTACTACCAGCACATTTTTGCCATTCACCGGTGTCCTAACCCCGTGATGTAAACGAATGGTACCTGACGAATCGGTGGCCTCATCGTAGCTTGATAGGCGGATGAAATCGACTTGGATTGGCAGATGCAAATGACGAATCAAGTCAGCTAAGAAAACAAACGATCCATTCAAAGCTCCCACTACCAGGAGGGGC